>JAUWPC010000116.1 GCA_030611815.1 Desulfobacteraceae bacterium | reverse complement strand
TAATAAGTCAAATTTCCATAATTGCCGTGAAAATAGATTATAGTTCCAATTGCATCTCCGGTTGCCGGAATAAACCAGCCGTATAACTCAGTGCCATCTTTACTGCTGAATATTACTTCTTCATACTGGAGGTTATAATTGGCAGGAGCTTCATAGATTATATGGTTGGCCTGGTAGAACTTTTGATCCAAGCATCCAAAAAACAAAAGTAGGACTGTAGCAGAGAGTATGGATAGGACATTTCTCAATCTATTTTGAGGGTTTTTTTGTGAGACATATCGCCTGTCGACAAATTTCATTCCATAAGGCCTGATGATTAACCCCGGATCATGACGGATAAGAACGCGCTTCCTTATGCAACTAAGGGGTTTAGCGAGGGAGTATAGGCTGTATGGGTTTGTGGGGTCAAGATCAAAAAGCAACCCTGACACCACATATATCGTGGTTTTCTTTCCCTTGACACGCAAGTGGGATTTCCATATGATCCTCTCCTGAAAAAGCGAGTCCTTATCACCGATCCGGATGAATGGGATCTCCTGCGAGAAAGGACATCTTGACGCCACTTTAATTGACTTTCAACTGTTGGATTTAGATTATATATTTCGGCGTTGGTTTTAACATCGGCCATTAGATTATTTTCTTAATCATAATCATAATCATAATCATAATCGAACATCCCTAAAATAGACTGTAAAAGAGTATGATTATGAACTTTCGAACGTACTGAACAGGAGGATGTCCATGGGCCAAGAAGGGAAGATCTTAGTTACAGATGAGGAAGCCTTTGATCTCGGTGCATACAGGTTGGACGACAACCGGTTTTCTGATCTTTTGGTCAGGGAAAACCCTATCAATACAGACCAGGCCATGGACATCAGCAGATTTCTTCACAAAGAAATCGCCAAGATGGAAACCGAGACCATTACCATGTCTGTTATAGAGGCAATGATCGAGGCAAAACTGCTTGAATTCGGACTTTCCAAGACCTCCCCGATCCGGTTGGACAGGTCTATTTTCATAAAAAAAGGTCTGGCGCTTTCCGACAACGCAAGGCGGGTGCTGGAAAGAAGATATCTCAGGAAAGACGACGAGGGGGGAATTATTGAAACCCCTGAAGAGATGTTCAGCCGGGTGGCCAAACATATTGCAAAGGCGGAGAAGAGGTATGGAGGAGACGCCCGGGTGAAAGAAATGGAAGCGATCTTTTATCAGATGATGACCGAGTTAAAGTTCCTCCCCAACTCCCCCACATTGATGAACGCCGGACGCAGAATAGGCCAGTTAGCAGCATGCTTCGTGCTCCCGATTGAAGACAGCATGGAGGGTATTTTCGATGCCCTGAAGAACGCGGCGCTTATCCATAAGTCGGGTGGCGGAACCGGGTTTTCCTTCTCTCGCCTGAGGCCGGCCAAGAGCAGGGTCGGCACAACAGGCGGTATCGCTTCAGGTCCGGTTTCTTTTATGAGGATTTTCAATACTGCCACTGAGCAGGTCAAACAGGGGGGCACACGAAGGGGCGCCAACATGTCTGTTCTGAGGGTTGATCACCCCGATATTAAGGAGTTCATTTACTGTAAGAAGAATAACCGCGAGCTGAATAACTTCAATATCTCGGTCACCGTCACAGACCCCTTCATGGAAAGTGTCAAGAGAAATGGGTCTTACGATCTGAAAGATCCCAGGGATAATAGAAAGGCTGGAGAGCTGGATGCCGCAGAAGTCTATCATGGGTTGGTGAAACAGGCCTGGGAAAACGGGGACCCGGGTATCATATTCTTAGACAGGATCAACAGGGACAATCCAACCCCGGGCTTAGGGGAAATAGAGAGCACTAACCCCTGTGGCGAGCAGCCACTCCTTCCTTTGGAGGCATGCAACCTCGGTTCCATTAATTTGGCCAAGTTCGTAACGGAGACCGATACAGGACCTGCCATCGATTATGATGGACTGAAGGAGGTGGTCTGGTGGAGTGTCCGTTTCTTGGATGATACCATTGACATGTCTAAATATCCATTGCCTGAAATTGATAATATGGTGAAAGGGAATCGCAAGATCGGGCTCGGGGTCATGGGTTTTGCCGACCTGTTGTACCGGTTAGGGATTCCGTACCATACGGAGATGGCCCTTGAGACAGCAGAGGAGGTGATGGGTTTTATACAGAGGGAATCCCATGAAGCATCCAAAGACCTGGCAGAAGAGAGAGGAGTTTTTGGAAACTTTGATAAAAGCACATTTAAAGACCGGGAGGGATGTTCTTACAGAAACGCAACCACCACTACCATCGCCCCAACCGGCACACTCAGTATCATAGCAGACTGTTCCAGCGGGATCGAACCCTTATTCGCGCTCAGTTTTGTCAGAAATGTCATGGATAACGATAAGCTGTTAGAAGTGAATCCATACTTTGAGAAAGTGGCCAAGGAAAAGGGTTTCTACACTCCTGAATTGATGGACGCCATTGCTAAGGAGGGGAGTATCAGGGGTATGGAGGAGATACCCGAGAAGGAAAGAGCTCTCTTTGTAACTGCCCACGATATTGTCCCGGAGTGGCATATCCGCATGCAGGCGGCCTTTCAAGAACATACGGACAACGCCGTGTCAAAGACGGTCAACCTCCCCAGGGATGCCACGATTGATGACGTGCGGAAGGTTTATGACCTGGCATATGAGTTAGGGTGTAAAGGCGTTACCATTTACAGAGACGGGAGCAAGGAAAACCAGGTCCTTTCATTTGCCGATAAGGATAAGCAGACCGATAGCAGTGGGTTCATGGGTGCAGTAAGAGAGCGGCCTGAGACTCTGGAAGGCTTCACGACCAAGATGATGACCGGCATGGGGGCCTTATACGTCACTGTTACAGAGTATGAGGATCGGCCTTTTGAGGTGTTTGCCACGATCGGTAAATCGGGAAGGTCCACCACCGCAAAGACCGAGGCGATCGGGAGGCTCGTATCCTTAGCCCTCAGAGCGGGGGTAAGGGTTGAAAAAATCGTTGAACAGCTAAAGGGGATCGGGGGTGAGCATCCTGTATTTCAAAAGGACGGATTGGTCCTCTCCATTCCTGATGCGATCAGCAGGGTCCTTGAAAAAAGGTATATGAAAAATCGGCCTCTCAAAAAACCCGGCAAATATGAAAACAGCCTCCTTGGAGAAACCTGCCCGGACTGCGGCCAGACCATCAGTTTTGAAGAGGGCTGCATGACCTGTCATTTCTGCGGTTTTACCAAGTGTGGTTAAGAGAAGAGACACCTTCCCTGTTTCATAATCTTAATCATAATCCTAATCTTACTCAACACGATTATGATTAAGAGTACGATTAAGATTATGATATGCCCGTAACAAGTCATTTTTATGGGCGATTGCGAATTATTGTTAGTAGTTAGAGCATTAGGACGATTACGCTGAACCCTGAACCTGTGAACGGTTAAGAGAAACCTACCCCTCTCGCGCGACCGCACGGTAACCGATATCAGTCCGGTAATAGACCCTGTTCCACCGGATCCCTTCTGTCAGTTCATAGGCCTTGGCCTTAGCCTCGCCAACTGTTAGCCCTAAGGCGGTTGCACAGAGCACTCTCCCGCCATTGGTGACAACCCGCCCTTTTTCAATCTTAGTCCCGGCATGAAAGACCTTGACCCCTTCCTGCTCATGCTCAGGCAGACCGTAAATAACATCGCCCTTATCGTAGCTAACCGGATATCCGCCGGCAGCCATTACCACGCCCAGGGCCGCACGATCGTCCCATTCTACCTCTACCTGGTCTAACCGCCGCTCAAAGACAGCCAAGCACATTTCGATCAGGTCGGACTTGAGTCTCAGAATAATCGGCTGGGTCTCAGGATCGCCAAAACGGCAGTTATACTCCAGTACATTGGGTGTGCCGTTCTTCGATATCATCACCCCGGCATAGAGAAACCCGGTGTAGGGATGGCCCTCAGCAGCCATACCCTTAACCGTGGGCTCAATGACCTCTGTCATGATCCGGTCGTAGATCTCCGGGGTCACCACAGGGGCCGGCGAATAGGCGCCCATACCCCCTGTGTTGGGGCCTGAATCTCCATTATCACGGGCCTTGTGGTCTTGTGAAGTGGCTAAGGGGAGGATATGCTCTCCATCGACCATGACAATGAAACTGGCCTCTTCACCTACGAGGCACTCTTCGACAACCACCCTCTGTCCCGCCTTGCCAAAGGCCCTTCCGGACAACATACCCTCGGCCGCTTCAATGGCCTCCGCTTCGGACCGGGCAATGATTACACCCTTTCCTGCGGCCAGGCCATCCGCCTTAACAACGATGGGAGCGCCCTGCTCACGGATATAGCTAATAGCCGGTTCTAATTCAGTAAAAATTTTGTACGCTCCTGTCGGAATGTTGTAACGGGCTAAGAAGTCTTTACAAAAGGCCTTGGAGCCCTCTAACTGAGCTGCTCCTCTCGTAGGCCCGAAACACCTCAGACCGGCATGGTTAAATACGTCAGTGATCCCTGCCACTAAAGGCATCTCCGGACCCACAATGGTAACTTCCACCCCTTCCTTCTTGGCGAAATCGACCAGGGCCTCGATGTCGTCTGAGCCGATTTGGATGTTTTCCACCCTTGGTTCTCCGGCCGTCCCGGCATTACCAGGTGCCACAAATACCTTGACGACCTGACTTGATTGTGCAACCTTCCACGCAAGGGCGTGTTCACGCCCCCCACTACCAACAATCAGTACCTTCATCATTATCTGTCCTTTCCAGTAAACGGTTCCTATTACATATTTCTATACATCTTATATGTTATATAGTGCCTGGACGAAATTCCTGGTGCTCTTCCCTGTTTCATAATCTTAATCATAATCGTAATCTTACTCAAAACGATTATGATTAAGAGTACGATTAAGAGTATGAATCCAAAAACAACCCCGCCCCTGGCGGGGTCAAATGTGGCAGTTATTTCGTCCTAATTTGTGTGAATTTTTAACTCCAAAACGATTCTTTATATGGCCGTCAAAACTTTATAGAGAACAAACCTCTTTCAGGTCAAGCTCAAATCAGATCCGCCGGACCTCATCCTGATTTTTTGAAGGATTATCACCAGGCCGTAAATGAGAAGACCGACCGGGAACAGATAGTACTTCATGCTAAGATCAACATTTAAAAAAGGCGCTATTCCCCCCGGGTGAAAGAGGATAAAGGCTGCTGAGAGAAAAAAGGGGATATCGTACCATTTGTTGCGGGTAAAACACCACCCCTGCGCGAAACACTCAAACGCGGAGATCCCGACCAGGGCCATGCCGAATATCAGGATGGCATGAGCCCAACTGTTGATGTCATGCAATATCAGATCCGGATTGAATACAAACATAAAGGCGATACAGGACGTTCTTATATCATACAAAAAGCCCTGTATGCCGGTGGGAATTGGCTCGGACTCTGCTATGGCAGAAGCTGCATAGGCAGCAAGGCCTACCGGTGGCGTATCGTCGGCCAATATGCCAAAGTAAAAGCAAAAAAGGTGAGCAGCCATTAAAGGAATGATAAAGTCAAAGGCTGTCCCCACTTCAACGATGATAGGCGCTGTCAGGGATGCCATTACAATATAGGTGGCTGTGGTGGGAAGTCCCATGCCGATCATAAGGCTTGCCATGGCTGTAATAAGGAGCAGAAGAAATATGTTTCCATGGGAAAGGTATTCGACAACGCCTGATATCATTCCGCCAATCCCCATATTTACCACGCCCACGATTATTCCTGCAGACGCACATGCGAGCGCTACAGACATCATGTTTTTGGAGCCCTGGATGAAACCGCTTATGATAATCCTGCCCCCTTCCATTATGGCGGATCTCAATCCCCTCTTATCTAAAATCGCCTTTCTTATCTCCTGGTAGAAGATGACCAACAACAAAAGCATAATCGCCCTGAAAGCGGCTAATTCCGGCGAGTGCCTGAGAAAGATGAGTTCATACAGTAATACGCCAATTGGAATCAAATAGTGCATCCCGTTCTTTAGGGTGCTAAAGAAGTTAGGGATATCAACCCGGGCAAGGCCTTTGATGCCTAATTTTGATGCCTCAAGGTGGGTTATGCAGAAGAGCCCGAAATATGAAACAAAGGCTGGAATGGCGGCCGCCTTTACCACCTCTATATAAGGGACATTTACATACTCGGCTATTATGAATGCGGCTGCGCCCATAATAGGAGGCATTAACTGACCGTCCGTGCTTGAGGCAACTTCAATTGCAGCAGCCTTTTTTGCCGGGTAACCGATCTTTTTCATCAACGGTATTGTGAATGGCCCGGTTGTGACAATATTGGCAATACTGGAGCCGGAGACAAGACCGGTGGCCCCGCTCGCCACCACGGCTGCCTTTGCAGCCCCGCCCTTGTACCGCCCGAGAAAGGCAAGGGCAAGGTTGGTGAAGAATCTTCCTGCGCCCGCCTTCTCTAACAAGGCGCCCAAGAGCACAAAGAGGAAAACAATAGAAGAGGAAACCCCAAGGGGGATCCCGTATATCCCTTCAGTTGAGAGTGAGATATTGCTCAGGTATTTGCTGAGGGAAACCCCTTTGAACGCCAGGATGTCGGGCATATGCGGACCCAGGAAGGCATAAGAGGTGAAGATGAGGGCGATGACAGTTAGGGCCGGCCCTATCACCCTTCTTGTGGCCTCAAGGAGGAGTATTACAAGGATGGAACCGGAGACAAGGTCCCGGGCAGTCGGCGCGCCGGCCCTCATGGCGAGCCCCTCATAGTCCAGGGCAATATAAAGCGCTGTTAACGCGCCTAAGGCTGCAAGGATGTAATCGATAACCGGAATTCGATCCTTAACCGAAAGGAAGCCAAGGTATTTTGTGGGTCGCTTTAAACAGGGGCTCACGAGAAAGAGGAGTGTTATGGCAAAAGCGAGGTGGATTGCCCTTTCTTTTGTGCTGTCAATAATGAGGAAGCTGGGTAGCGCTAACTGAAAAAGCACCCACAAAATGGCGATAGTTGCGACAATATAATATTCATATGGGCGTAAATCGCGGATAAAACCGGTTTCAGCCTTAAGTATCTCTTCTGCGGATTTCTGTTTTCTTTTCAGGATCATATTGGGAGTAGAGCGGCGAGAGTATCAAGGAGGCTGTCCGAGAATGGCTATTTTCCGCAATCTCTGCGTCAGACTCAGATTTGAATCCTCAAAATACTTCAATGTATTCTTGCGGTTAAAATCTTCGCCTTCCTTGACCTTGCAAAAAATCTCTCATTCTCGGACAGCCTCCAAGGTTAATAGGATTTTATGCAGACTATTAATTTTCGGGGGAATTGTCAAAAGGATAAACGGATTGTTGGGGTTCATAGTGCTCTGTTCCGAAAATTGTTTCCTTAAAACAGGTGGTTTCAGTTACCTTTAATTGACATGGAATTGCTTTAGTAATCATAATCGTAATCTTAATCATAATCATAATCTAAAAGGCTCAAATGATGTCTAAAGTTTTTGATCATAAAAAGCTGCATGTGTGCCAAGCATCAATCGAGTTTCTTGTATGGCTTGAGAAAATATTGGAGCGCATTCCAAAGAGACATGCTCTTTATGACCAACTTGACCGGGCTTCAACATCCATATGGATGTGATTATGATTAAGATTAGGATTAAGATTATGAGGCGCTTTTGTATCAAGAAATAACTTTTAGGACAAGGCAATAGGTTGCCCCGCCTGTGGCGGGGATCTTCGACAGGGTTCAGAGGGGTTCAAACATCAGGCCACTCATCCCACGGACATGCCTGTTCGTAGGCATAGGCGGCCTGGAGTACCAGATCATCGCGGTATCTCGGCCCGATTAGCTGAAGGCCTGCCGGGAGGCCCGATTCAGTTAGCCCGGCCCGTACTGTGGCGGCAGGATGACCAGAGAGATTAAAGGGATAAGTAAAGGCCACCGCTCCTAAGAGGGGGATAGGATGCCCGTCAATCTCTGCGGGCGGGGGTCCCTTTGCTGCAAATGCCTCGGTGGGCATGGTGGGGGTAAGGAGCAGATCAAAGCGTTCGAAATACTCCCACAGGACCCGGTTTAACTCTGTACGGATCTCTTGAATCTTCAGATGGTCATTAATGGAAAGGTCTCTTGCACTATCCAGGGATTTCACAAGTGTTCTTCCCAACTCCGGTCTTATTCTCTCCAGATCCTGATGTATCTGGCCATATAACTCCCAATTCATCAGATCAGACCAGGCCTGGCTTACCTCGGGAAGTTTTCCATCCCAGATTTCAACGTGATGGCCCATCTGTTCAAATGAATTTGCAGCCTTCTCCACTAAGGCCATTATCTCCTTCTGGACCCGGGCGTATCCTAAGGTAGGACTGAAACCGATCTTTAAGCCCGGGGGAAGATTTTTGAGAGACTTCAGATAAGAAAAGCCAAGGGGAGGGAGAGACCCGGGATCCGCGGGATGATGGCCTGCGACACAATCCAAATACAGTGCCGCATCACCCACACTCCTCGTGAGGGGACCTAAGGTCCAGGTACGCGTCATGAGGAGCAGGGGCACAGGACCTAAAGGTATCCGTCCATAGGTGGGCTTCAGGCCAAAGCATCCTGAATAGCAGGCCGGGATACGGATGGACCCGCCCGCATCGGAACCCGTGACTAAAGGAGTCATACCTGCTGCAATCGCTGCTGCCGCACCCCCGCTGGAACCCCCGGGGGTCCGTTCCCTGTTCCACGGATTTCGTGTTACACCATACAGCCGGTTTTTTGTAAAACCGGTAAATCCGAATTCCGGGGTGTTGGTCTTGCCAACTATAATGGCCCCCGCACTCCTGAGCCGGGCCACCTGAACCGAATCCTGATAGACCACATTGTCCTTAAACGGAATTGATCCGAAGCTGGTCACCATCCCTTTTACATCTTCCAGGTCTTTGACGCCGACCGGAATGCCTGCCAAAGGGCCGGGGTCTATACCGGAGGCTATGCGTTCCCCTAACCCCTTTGCCTCTTCCATGGCCTGTTCCGCCCTCATGGCCACAAAGGCATTCAGGGCTGGATTAACTGTTTCGATCCTTCTGAGGGTCTCTTCCATCAGCTCCACCGGCGAAAGATCCTTAGAACGGATGAGCCCTACTAATTCCAGAGCCGATTTGTAGTGTATAGATGTCATAGTCCCCCTTCTTCCCTTTGCTCCCGCAACAGGACCCTGGCCGGAGCCCCATCCGCACCCTTGATGCAAATGGGGAGGCAAAAAATTTCATAAGGTCCGGGAGGGATCTCTAAGAGGTGAACACCCTCCACGATTAGGATGCCGGCCTGCAAGAGGGTGCGATGCACCGGCGCGCCAGGGTTTTGATATCGCTCTATGGAAAGATAATCTATTCCAACAAGAGAAACCTGCTTTTCCACCAGATAGTAGGCCCCGTCCTCTGTAAGGTGGACATAGTCCTCATGAAAGGAAGGGTCCAACAATAACGGTCCGTTGTCTGTCTTCAGCAGGACCCTAACATGATCCCCTAAGGGTGCATTCTCCAAGGCCTGGCGGTCTATTTGAGAAATCCCGCGCATATCCAGGACTATCCCAGGGCCTACCAGGGTATTTAGAGGTATCCCATCCACAGTGGCGCCTCCGTCAAGATAGTGCGCGGGTGGGTCCACATGGGTGCCCAGGTGGGTTCCCATAGAGATGAGTGCCAGATCGAATGGGTCTCCTTTTTCCCTTTGGAAACAGGGTTCCATTCGAAAGGGGGGATCTCCCGGAAAAGTCACCATCCCTTTCTGGATGGGGATGGTTGCATCGTATAGTTTCATAGGGTGTTCTTCTTTATTTATTTTTGGATTCATA
>JAUWPC010000078.1 GCA_030611815.1 Desulfobacteraceae bacterium | reverse complement strand
AACAATGTGTCACAGCTTGCCGGCTTTGCAAAGCGGGATGACCTCCGTTATTTTCTAAAAATCATATGCAACATTGACTATGTTCACATTCCGGAGCTGGCCCCCACAAAGGAGATTTTGGAAGCGTATAAGAAAAACAAGGGTGACTGGTCGGTTTATGAGAAAGATTTTATGGCTCTGTTGGAAGAGAGAAGGCCGGAGGAGACCGCTTCTAAGGAGGTATTTGAGGGCGGGTGCCTGTTATGCAGCGAGCCTGAACCTGACAAATGTCACCGTCGGCTTGTGGCCAAATACCTGACTGAAAAATGGGGAGATGTGGAGATTGTGCATATATGACGACCGTTTAAAGCCCAACCTGCTTTCCGCACAGGCCGCGAAGAAACGGGTTACCACGGCTACAAATGACATTGCAGATGGATAAGACAAATCAGAAACCGATGTTCCGCTTTCTGATGATGCTGACCATCTGCTCTACAATAGGGTTGCAGGCATGGTTGACGCTCTTTAACAATTTTGCCGCGGACCAGATCGGGCTAACAGGCAGAGAAGTAGGAGTGATTCAATCTGTACGGGAGATCCCCGGGTTTCTCACCTTTCTTGCCATTTTTGTAATGATGATCATCAAAGAGCACCGCCTCTCGGCGCTTTCCGTGATACTCCTTGGAGTAGGCCTTGGGTTTACGGGGATGTTCCCTTCCTATGCCGGGCTGATGATTACGACCCTTATAATGAGCTTCGGGTTCCACTATTTCGAGACGACCAACCAGTCGTTAACCCTTCAATACTTTGACAAGCAGATGTCGCCCTGGGTGTTCGGGAAGTTGCGAAGCATAGCAGCAGCTTCAAATATCGGCATCGGCATCTTTATCTACTGCCTGACTGCCGTACTCGATTTTACTCAAATATATTTGGTTATCGGAGGTTTGATAGCAGTAACTGGTGTCTGGGCCTTTACCCGGAACCCCACTGATCAGAACATTATTCCACAGCACAAAAAAATGATATTCCGGAAGAGATACTGGCTCTTCTATTTTCTTACATTCATGGCCGGGGCCCGACGACAGATCTTCATTGCTTTTGCGGTCTTTCTTTTGGTGAAGAAATTCCATTTTACAGTTCAGGAGGTTACCATCCTTTTTGTGATCAATAATTTGATCAACTATTTTCTAAGCCCCCTGATTGGAAGGAGCATCATCCGTTTCGGTGAAAGAAAGGTCCTCTCCTTGGAATATTTCAGTTTGATATTTATTTTCCTGGCCTATGCAACAGTGGAGTCGAAGATGGTGGTCGCTATTCTTTATATCCTGGACCACGTCTTTTTTAATTTTGCCATTGCTATCCGGACCTATTTTCAAAAGGTGGGAGATCCTAAAGATATTGCGCCGAGCATGGCCGTGGGTTTTACCATCAACCATATTGCGGCGGTATTCCTTCCCGCCATTGGAGGGTTGCTGTGGATGGTGGACTATCGGATTCCCTTTGTGGCAGGGGCGTTTCTCAGCCTTATTTCATTGGCGGCTGTACAGAAGATACGGGTTTGATGAGAAAAGACTCTGCGGGCGGAGGGCTAAAATTCGATCCCTTTGCGAGCTTTGGCGCCTGCATAATAGGCGTGTTTGATCTGTTTGTACTCGGTAACATAATCCGCCAGTTCAATAAGCGACCAAGACGCATCTGCGCCGGTCATCACCAGTTCGATTTCCCCTTTGCATTTTTCAATGAGATCCCGCACCTGTTCCTCTTTTAACAGGCCGAAGATCAACGTGTCCAATATCTCATCGCATATCAGTAACTGGGTCCTTTCCTCAACCGCCTCGAGGGCATACCGAAATGCTTCCGATGCATGCTCGTAATGCACCTGATCGGGTCCTTGGGAGAGGATAAAGGGGTGTCTGCCCGGACACTGGTACTGGATATTGGGAATGTTGGCAAATATCAGTATTTCACCGGAATTACCGGATTTCATAAACTGGATGAAATTGACCTTGAGGCCCACACCTGCGGCCCTTATGGCCAACCCTACGGCCCTGGTGGTTTTCCCCACACCCTGTCCGTAATAGATATGGACAAGACCGAGCCCTGTATTCTTGATTAATCCTGATCTTTCCTTTGTATAGTAGATAACGCCCACCTCACTGATTCAATTGTGAGACGTTTTTATATGATAACGCGTTTCCATGTCAACTGGTTTTCACAGGTTTTGTGAGGGGTGACAGTCTGTTGCGGGCGGTCTGGCAACGCGGAACAAGTATATAGCCTAAATATTATAATATATCGCTTGACTTGAAGACCGTTCCCCTGTAGGGTGGCGTGAAAAGATCAAAACAGTTCGACAGTTCAGGTCTATAAAACCTATCTGAGGATATTTGTTCAACATTCTGTGGTTCAAAAACCATTTTAAATTTCAACACGTTACAAATGTAAAAGATGACTTCTCAGGATGAACCAATAAAATTTTAAAGGATATTCCTCTCAAATTATGTTTAAAGCGGTCAGCAAATCAGAGAAGGTCTCTGACAACATTATAGCACAGATCCGTGATTCCATCCTGTCGGGTCGGCTCAAGCCCGGTGACCGATTGGCGTCTGAAAAGGAACTGATTGCGCAGTTTGGGGTGAGTAAAGCCACCATGCGGGAGGCTCTGAGGGTCCTTGAAGTTATGGGACTGGTTGAGATTCGAAAAGGTACGACCGGCGGTGCTTTTGTGGCAGAAGTGGACATGAAGACCACCATTAACAGTATCATTAATTTCATCCACTTCAAACCGATTTCAGTCAAAGAAATTACTATGCTCCGCTATTTTATCGAGCCAACCGTAGCCCGTATCGCAGCCTCAAAAAGGACAGAAAAAGATATTGAAAATTTGAGGGAAATAATTGGCGAAGTTGTTGCCCATCGTCAGGCCGAGGTTTCAAGGGAAATCGGGTTTCATCGTTATTTAGCCAGAATGACTGAGAATACGCTTCTGATTCTGCTCATTGATTTTGTTGACAACCTTCTGAGCACCATCAAGGTCAGTCTTGATCTGGGCCCGGACTTTTACCAAAATGTCCGCACAGCCCACGAAGTTATCTTAGAGTGTTTGATCCAGAGGGACTCTGCTGCTGCCGGCATAGCAATGACCAATGATTTATTGCAAGTGGGAAGACATATGGCCATGAAGATGGATACGGCCCCTTTTGAACCTTCCGAACTTGAAGACAACATGACGATGACCGATTGGCCATCAAAACTGGGCGGGCAAACCCGTGTAATTGCCGCAGATGATCCCGTTCTTAAATAGTGTCTGAACGAAAACTGTCTTTTTCGTCTCCCGCCTCGGCGGGACGTCAGACTCAAATTTTAATCCTCGAAATACTCAATGTATTCCTGCGGTTAAAATTTTCGTCTTCCTTGATCTGAACAAAAAATCCTAGTTTTCGTTCGGACACTAAATAGCAGGGAGCAGGGAGCAGAAGGGTAGGGGCCAGCCAGTTGTATTTGGTTGGATGTGAGGATTAGCTTGTGTAATTCCTAAATTCCTGAATCCCTAAATCCATGTAAAAAGGACTTTTTACATGGGCATCAACATTTATTTAGTAATAGTAAGGAGGAAACGATGTCGGAATCACCAAAAAAACTAAAGTATTGTGTGGGCGGGAAATGGCTTGAGTCCAAAACGGAAAAATATATGGACTGCTATAATCCTTCCACAGGTGAGATTATTGCCAAAGCGCCGTGTTGCACCCAGGAGGAGGTGGAATCAGCCGTCGAGGCTGCAAAGGCTGCTTTTCCCGAATGGTCTGACACTCCCGCAGCCAAGCGGGTTCAGGTGCTTTACAGGATGAAAGCTCTTGTAGACGAGCACCTGGAAGAACTGACCTATATTCTTTGCAAGGAGGAGGGGAAGAATTGGAGTGAGTCCATGGGAGATGTTCTCAAGGTGAACGAGGTTGTGGAGTTTGCCTGCGGTATCCCCCATTTAATGAAAGGCGTATCAGGCATGAACGTCAGCAGCGGTTATGACACGGTGATGTATAATGAACCGCTGGGTGTATTCGCCGGTATAGCGCCATGGAACTTCCCGGCGATGATTCCCCACGGATGGATGACACCGCTTTGCATCGCAACCGGCAATACTATCGTGCTTAAGGCTGCCAGTTTTGTGCCCCAGTCTTCCATGCGTCTGCTTGAACTCTGGCAGGAGGCCGGACTACCTGATGGAGTTATCAATCTGGTGACCACAAGCCGCAATGAAGCTGAAATACTCCTGAAGCATCCTGATGTCAAAGGTGTCTCCTTTGTGGGCTCAACCAAAGTCGGCAAACATATTTACGCAACCGCCGCAGCCAATGGCAAGCGGGTCCAGGCGTTAACCGAAGCCAAGAACCATGCTTTGGTGCTTCGCGATTGTAAAGTGGAGAGAACTGCAAGGGGCATTATAAACGCCTACTGCGGGTGTGCAGGTGCGCGTTGCATGGCCTGTCCAGTAATTGTGGTGGAAAACGCGATTGCTGACGAACTCTTGGGGTATCTGAAAAAATTCGCGTCTGAAATGAAATTAGGCCCTGCCTACGATCGTGATACGGGAATGGGTCCCATCATGAACGAGGGACACCTTCAGTTTGTAACGGACTGGATACAGAAAGGTGTGGACGAAGGTGCGGAACTCATTGTGGATGGGCGTAACCCCGTTGTGCCCGGGTATGAAAACGGATTCTACCTGGCGCCTTCGATTTTCGATCACGTCACAGAGGAGATGTCGGTAGGCCGAGAGGAAATCTTCGGCCCTGTTCTCTGTGTCAAAAGGGTGGACAGCTTTGAAGAGGGGCTCGAAATCATGAATGCCAGCCGGTTTGCCAACGGTTCGGTGCTTTACACTCAGAACGGCTATTATGCACGGCAGTTTGCAAAATTGACCCATGCGGGAATGGTGGGCATCAATGTAGGTATCCCGGTGCCGCTGGGCATCTTCGGCTTTACCGGGCATAAAGATTCATTTTTCGGCGATCTGCATGTAATGGGTATGGACGGTATCCGTTTCTACACTGAGCAAAAAAATGTAACGGCTACCTGGTTCCCCGAAGATATGGAAGATAGCGGAGAGGTGGATACCTGGGATGGAACGATTTCGTCCATGCCTACTGACAAGTAGCCATGAGGATGCCGGCTTCGAGACAGTCTTAGCTACACGGTGAGACATCAAGCCAGGGGTGGAGGAGGGGACGGCAATTCGCCACGCTCCAAAGCCTCCCGGGCAGCCTTGACCGGGATGCCTGTCTCGCAAGGCACGCCCACCTGGCACAAACCGCAACCATAGCCGTCAAATTTGTAGGTCTCTTTGACATACTCCCTGGAGCGGGCCAAATGTTGACGGCACTTCTCCTTGTCGTGACCGGCCTCGGTAATAGCACGGACCGGGCAACGATCAATGCATTCCCCACAACTGCCATCGGAGAAAAAGAGGCAATAGGCCCTGTGGTGGGCATACGGCCGTGGGGTCGGTTCAATGGATGTCTTGGCCACTACAGATCCTGTCCGCATGGCTTTGCCTTTGGCAGTGATAAGCCCGTCGCACAGCCCGAAGGTGCCCAGACCTGCCGCGTGGGCAGCATGGCGTTCAGACCAGGAAGAGGCATAGGAAAATCGTTCCGACTTGACGATGGTCCAGTTGGGAACCAGCATCGGGGCGATTGCCGCATAGCCGGCCTGTTCGAGACTCTTAACCACGTGGCGGCGCAAGGCCACGTTGAACTCCTCCCCGTAGACCCTGATCCGAGCCCATTCCTCAGATGGATACTGCTTGGCCCGGCGGTTAGCCTTGCGGACCATCTCCCGCTGGGGCAAGACCCATGAAATGACCGTCAGTTCCTCCGGTCTTGCTGGTTCATTGGGATGGTGCTGGTTGAAGACCTCCCAAGGGGTCCAGTGGAAAGCCCCAACATACTCCTTGTACTGCTGCCAGATCTGATCCACACCGGAGGCGAAGCCCACCAAAGCACCATCCCAAGCAGGTTCTCCGGCTTCGTTTCCCATGCTGTTGTCGGGTGAAGTGGCGATGAAATCCCGGATCAAACCTTCGATCCAGTTCCCTGAAATACTGGCGTTATTTTCCACTGAAGCCCTCCTATTCTAACTACACGCTTGCGCAAAAGCGGCGTAAAATGGCCGACGAAAAAAGATTACACTCTAACAAAATGAATATAGCCCTTTCAGTGCAAAGATACAAATACTCTATTTTTGGTACAGATTTCAACTGCCGGTCCTCATTTCTTAGAGAAGAGGGCGGATACCAGATATCTCAGGCCAAAATTGCATCCAGTATCCCCGTTTAAACGGGATCTTCGACAAGTTTCAAACCCTAAACAGTCCAATTTCCATTGACTTATAGAGCAGTTATGTGTAAACAACATTCAGCAGTATTTCCGATAGGGAGGATAAATCGCAGGTCGTTCGTGTCACTGCAGATCCCGGTATCTGTGGCTTTATATGCTCGATCAGCGCATGGAAGGATGGGGGCCAGGTGAGGTTCAACATCCAGTCGGATTGCGATCAGATCAAAAAACTTGCCCTGCACTTGGGGCCGATAGGGATGAAGGAGCTGTTTGTACCCTTGACCAAGAGCCCTGTTTTTCTGTCTGCTGAGAAGTCCAAATGTCATCTTGCCTGCCCGATTCCTCTCTATTCGAGGCTGTCATGGGCCAGATTTGTCTGGCCGTGAACATCGCGGCCCTTGTGGCTATCCGTTCGCCCAATGACTAAACATGGATTCAGACTGATGCTGTAGGTGATCTTATCCTTGGGGGAATTATGAAAGAGAATCTGAAACTGAATGTGGGAAGAGATGGGTCTATCCTAAACTCATTAGCTGATGCTCTGATTATCATAGGCAGAGATATGCAGACTCTATGGGCAAATAGGACAATTACAGATGCCTATGGAAACATAGATGAGATGTACAAAAAGAAATGCTATGAGTTCTTTTACGGACTTGATGAACCATGCACAGGCTGTCCATCAATAAGAGTCTTTGCCGACGGGAAGCCTCACAGAAGCTTTCAATCTGTTATTGACCAAGACGGCAGACCGAGATGGAGAGACATTCGTGCCAGCCCTTATTATGATGAAGATGGCAACCTATTAGGCTCTATTGAGATTGCAAGCGATGACACAAGAAAGAAAGGAATCGAGGAGGCCCTGGTTGAGAGCAGGGAGAAGCTTTCACAAATCATTCATGGACTTTCCATACCCACCTTTGTCATTGACAACGAGCATGTCATAACACACTGGAACAAGGCATGTGAAAGCCTTACAGGTCTTTCAGCAAAAGAGATGGTTGGAACAAAAAACCAGTGGTTGGCCTTCTATCCTGGACCAGTATCAGTAATGGCTGATCTTATCGTAGATAACGCTTCGGAGGAAGAGATTGGCAGGCATTATAAAGATAAATATCGAAAACTGTCCCTCATAGAGGGTGCATATGAGGCTGAAGGTTTCTTCTCCCAGTTGGGAGAGAGTGGAGAATGGCTTTTTTTTACGGCAGCGCCCCTGAAAGGCATAGATGGGAAGATCATTGGAGCGATAGAGACATTGCAGAACGTCACTGACCGCAAGCGTGCGGAAGCGATGTTGATGGAAAACGAAGAGCGATATCGCTCGCTCTTCGAAGGCGCGAGAGATGCAATATATATTAGAAATAAGGAAGGAGATCTGGTTGATGCCAACCAGGCATTCTTAGACCTCTTTGGTTATAAAAGGAACGAGTTGGGAGAGATGGATGCGTGGAAGACTTATGTTAATGCTGATGAAAGGCTAAAATTTAAACAGATTATAGAACAGGAGGGATCTGTTAGAGACTTTGAGGCGAAATTGCGCAAAAAGGATGGTACAGAGATGGATTGCCTGATTACATCGGGCGTTAGACGGGCAAGTGACGTAAGCGTTATAGGTTATCAGGGTATTATTCGTGACGTCACTGACCGCACGCGGGCAAATGAGGAACTGAAACAGGCCAAAAAAGAAGCCGAGGCCGCCACTCAGGAGAAAAGTCAATTTTTGGCCAATATGAGTCACGAAATCAGGACTCCAATGAACGCCATTATCGGGCTGAGCGACCTTGCTTTAAAGACCGAATTGGATGTGAGACAGCGTGATTATGTAAAAAAGATATCGTCATCCGGGTACTCTCTTCTGAGAATTATTAATGATATCCTTGATTTTTCCAAGATTGAGGCAGGCAAACTGACCATAGAGTCAATAAACTTTTCTTTAGAGGAGGTGTTGATCAACCTTTCCAACCTGCTTGGCCTGAAGGCTGGAGAAAAGGGCCTTGAATTACTGTTGAATACTCACCCGCAAGCCCCTCTATATCTGGTAGGCGATCCGTTGAGATTAGGGCAAATCCTACTGAATCTGAGCAACAATGCAATTAAATTTACCGATAGGGGTGAGATCGTAATCAGCACGGAACTGGTGCCTGATCCCATGGCGGAGGAGTCCGAGGTGATACTTCAATTTTCCGTCGGGGATACGGGCATTGGAATGTCACAGGAGCAAATTGATAAGCTATTCCAATTTTTTAGTCAGGCGGATATTTCCACTACCCGGAAATATGGGGGGACAGGACTCGGGTTGGCGATATCTAAGCGATTGACCGAAATGATGGGCGGAAAGATCTGGGCTAAAAGCGAGCCAGGAAAAGGTAGTATATTTTACTTTACGGCCAGGTTTGGGCTTCAGAAAAAAGTTGAGAAAAGGCAGCATATCGTGCCGGATAAAATTGCAGAGCTTCGTATTTTGATTTGCGATGACAATCCCACCGCACGGCAGGTTCTTTATGATATCTGTTCTGCATTTTCTTTTGAAGCGACAGCGGTGTCGTCCGGCAAGGAAGCGCTTTTGGAACTGGAAAAAGCTGAAAATAGCGGCGGATATGATCTGGTCCTTATGGATTGGAGAATGCCGGGGATGGATGGGATAGAGACTACAAGGCGAATAAAAGAAAACCCAAAGCTATCCAAGGTCCCTGAACTACTTATGGTGACGGCCTATGGGAGTGAAGATGTTAAGCTGCAGGCAGAAAGTGCAGGAATTGATGGTCTTCTTGTGAAGCCGGTGAGTCCGTCTTTGTTTTATGATACAATAATGAATATTTTTGGAAACCAAATTGGAGAAGAGATCAATGTAACATCCAGCGTGCCTGAGCAAATGCCGGACAAATCCGAAACACTAAAATCTATTAAGGGAGCCAGGATTCTCCTCATTGAGGACAACGCAATTAATCAGCAGGTGGCAACTGAATTGCTGGAACAGGCCGGATTTGTCGTAACTGCTGTTAGCAATGGCAAACAAGGCGTTCAGGCAGTAAAGAGATCAGAATATGATCTGGTCCTTATGGATATCCAGATGCCTGAAATGGACGGACATGAGGCAACGCGGATTATCCGGAAAAAGCGCAGCTTTGATTCATTGCCGATTGTTGCACTAACTGCTCATGCCATGGCTGGAGAACGTGAAAAGGCCCTGGATTCGGGGATGAATGACTACCTGTCAAAACCGATAAAGCCTGAAGATCTATATGCCGTCCTAACAAAATGGATAAAGCCTGCTGAGCGAAGCGTTCCCGTGGTCAAAGAGCCGCCGCCCTCTAAAGAGAGCCATGAGCTTCCTGGAAAGCTTCCAGGTATTAACATGAGTGAAGGCCTGAAAAATGTCGGAGGGGAAAAGGGGTTCTTCAAAAAACTGCTCCTTGAATTCTATGAGGATTACCGGACTGTGGCCGGGGAGATGATGCAGGCCCTCATGAATGGGCAAACAGAATATGTTCAGAGGAGGGCACATACGATTAAAGGTGTTGCCGCCACCATTGGGGCTAAAGATTTGATGAAGAACTCTTCAACTCTTGAAGGTGCATTTATTTCCGATGCCAAGGTGGACAGAAGAGCCCTTATGGTTGAATTGACAAAATCACTGAATGAGGTGATGGAATCAATTGGGGTTATGTTGGCGCCGGTCTATGAGCATCATGAGGAAGAACCTGGGCCTGGGGATGGCGGGAATATTGACCTGGAAAAGGTCAGGCCTCTTATGGCGGAATTGATGAGCCTTTTGCAGGAAGGCGATGCAGGTTCGAAAGAATGTTTTGGGGCGCTTCGGGACGATATTAACGTGGCAGGGTACAGTGAGTATGTGGACAAACTGCGAGAGCAGATAGACGGTTATGATTTCGAAGATGCCAGACAAACCCTCGTACGACTGGCCGGATCGCTGGATATTCAATTGGAGGACACAAATGCAGGCAGACAATAGGCAAAAGATCCTGATCGCCGATGACGAGCGGTTCAACCTGAACATCCTTGTTGACATTCTGAAATCTGACTACAAAATCAGTGTTGCCAAGAACGGGAAACAGGCCCTTGATCGGGCCATGTCTCTAAATCCTCCTGACCTGATATTACTGGATATCCAAATGCCGGAGATGGACGGATATGAGGTGTGCAAGACTCTGAAGGAAGACGAGCGGACAAAAGATATCCCGGTAATTTTCATTACGGCGATGAAAGAAGAGGCTTATGAGGCCAAGGGGTTTGATATCGGTGCTGTCGATTATATTACTAAACCATTTAGTGCACCAATAGTAAGGGCCCGTGCAAGGGCTCAGCTTAAAATGAAATGGCAGGCAGATATGTTACGTCAGATGGCATGTATGGACGTGTTGACCGAGATTCCCAATCGCCAGAAGTTTGAGGAGATTTTCGATATGGAATGGAAAAGGGCTGTCAGGGAAAAAACCCCTCTCTCCGTCCTGCTCGTGGATATAGATTTTTTTAAACAGTATAATGATTCCTACGGACATGGCCGCGGCGATAAATGCCTCAAAGAAGTGGCTCAGACCCTGGCGAACTCAATCCGCAGGCCGGCTGATCTTGTTGCCCGCTATGGCGGTGAGGAGTTCATAGCTGTTCTCCCTGAGACCGATATGCCCGGTGCCGGTGCAGTTGCTGAAATCATGCGTAACAATGTCGAGCTGCTTCAGATTCCCCATGCGCGATCCGTGTCCCTTGATTATGTTACCGTAAGCATCGGGGTGGCTTCGGTGGCGCCAGTCGGTGGGTTTTCAGACGCCGCTCTTGTTACCGTTGTTGCTACTGCAGATGAAATGCTTTACAAAGCAAAGGCAGCGGGCCGAAATCAGGTCCAATGCCGGTAGATGGCGCCATTGATTCTTGACTTCTTTTTGAACGCCAAACCTCTGAACTCGTGAACAGTTACATCGACTGATAACAATCAAGAACGGCATTTGGGATTGACTCTTTGAATTCATGGGGAACTTCCTGCAATGTCAGAACTCAATAGGAGGAGCAGGTATGGAAATCACAAAGCGCGAATGGCCGGTGCTCATTATTTCAGGGCAGTTCGATGCCCGGGATGACGAAGGGTATAGACTGCGGCAGTTGACCAAACAGCTCGAGGACGTGTTGGACTGTCGGGTCATCCCGTCTTTTACCTATGAAGACGGCTA
>JAUWPC010000230.1 GCA_030611815.1 Desulfobacteraceae bacterium | reverse complement strand
AGGCGGCATGACCACAAATCGATTTCGGAATATTATCTTTGGCCTGATCGTCCTGATACTGCTCATAATCCTTCCTTTTATTCTATCGGAAGTGCAGTTGAACATGGCAATTGAAATTGCCTTCTTTGGCCTTTTTGCAGTTAGCTATAACCTGCTCTTAGGCTACGGGGGTCTTCTTTCCTTTGGGCATGCGGCATACTTCGGCACAGGCGCATATCTCACGGTCTTTGCCTGTAAATTCGTTGCTGGGATGCCCCTTTTGCTCTCCATCCTGATCGGCGGGTTGGGAGGGGCGTTAGCGGCTGTCATAGTGGGGTTTTTTTGTGTTCGGCTGAGCGGGACCTATTTTGCACTGCTCACGCTTGCCTTTAATCAGTTGATATATGCAATCGCCCTTAAGTGGAGGACCCTGACCGGCGGGGATGACGGCATAGGATTTGATAAACCGGACATACACCTGCCACTAATCGGCAGACTGGATATGCTTTTCACGGCCAATGTATATTATGTGACCATTATCGTGGTCCTCATTTCCCTCGCCCTTTTATGGTTTTTCTTGAGGACCCCCTATGGAAACACAATAACTTGCGTCAAAAACAATGAGGAAAGGGCCCAATTCATCGGATATAATGTCTTCCGGTCCAAGTTGGCCCTCTATACAACGGCGGGTTTTTTCGCCGGAATTGCAGGGAGCCTCTTTGCCATTTTTGCGGAATTTGTCTCTTTAGATGTCATCGGTTTAGCCATGTCCACAGAGATCCTTTTCATGACCTTCATCGGCGGGACAGGCGCATTTTTGGGTCCGGTTCTGGGGGCGGGCGTATTCATATACTTCACGGAATGGGTAAGCGACATCACTGAGCACTGGGAGTTCTTTCTCGGCCTGCTTTTTGTGCTACTGATCCTGTACGCTAACAAAGGACTGATAGGTCTCATCCCCGCCAAACTCAAAGGATTTTGGAGTAAAAAAACACCAGTTGGAGAAGAACCATGACAGCGCTTTTGCAGATCAACAGTGTGGACAAGGATTTCAGCGGGCTTCATGTCCTCATCGGGATTAATCTAACTGTTGAGCATGGGGAACGCCATGCCATAATCGGACCCAACGGGGCGGGCAAGAGCACTCTGTTCAATGTGATTACCGGAAAACACCGGGTTTCTAACGGCCAGATCCTCTTTAAGGATCAGGACATCACGAACTGGCCACCCCACAAGGTGTCCCGGGTAGGCTTGGCTCGCTCATTCCAGGTAACCAACATCTTCCCCAACATGACGGTATATGAAAACATCCGCAACGTCATCGTTTCCAAGAAGGGAATGCGATTCAACATGTTTACCCGCTTGGGGAATATAGAAGACGTCAATGCAGAAACGCGCGGAGTATTGGAAACCATCGGCCTGGAAACTTCTTCTGACACGCCTGCCGGAGAACTCGCCTACGGCCACCAGCGCGCCCTGGAAATCGGCCTGGCCCTGGCCATGGAACCGGAGCTGATCCTCTTGGATGAACCCACCGCCGGTATGACGACAGAAGAGACGCGGGATGCCGTCAAACTGATCGAACGCGTAACCGTGGGAAAGACCCTAATCATCATCGAGCACGACATGGACGTGGTTTTTTCCATTTCCGACCGCGTATCGGTGCTCTACTACGGGAAGATTTTAGCCACCGGCACCGCTGAGGAGATCAAGGAAAACCAGGAAGTCAAGAAAGCTTATCTCGGGAGCAAGAAATGATATTAGAGCTAAAAGGCATTAATACCTTTTATGAAAAGAGCCATATCCTTCAAGATATCTCCATGTCTGTGAACAAAGGGGAAGTAGTCGGCCTTTTGGGCCGGAACGGTGTGGGCAAATCGACCACGTTGAAGAGCATTAGCGGGGTGGTCATCCCACGGGCGGGTTCCATCCTATTCAAGGGAAAAGAGTTGGTGGGCATGAAACCGCACCAGGTCACCCGGTTAGGCGTGGGCTATGTGCCGGAGGAAAGGAGGATATTCCCCATCCTGACAGTCCACCAGAACCTCCTGCTCGGCCAAAAATCGGGAAAATTGCAAAATCAGGTCAAGGAAGGCTGGACCATGGAACGGGCCTACGCGCTTTTTCCACAACTGAAAGCAAGGCAGACCAGCAAAGGTGGCCACCTCTCCGGGGGTGAGCAGCAGATGCTGACCATTGTACGCACCCTCATGGGCAACCCGGAGCTCTTGCTTCTTGATGAGCCGACCGAAGGGCTTGCGCCTATGCTGGTGGACACTGTGTCAGATGTTATCAGGGAAATCCATGAAGCCGGTATCTCCATCCTCCTGGTTGAACAAAGCTTGGAAGTTATACTGGATTTGACCACAAGGGCCTATGTCATGAGCAAAGGTCAGATCGTGTTTGACGGGACATCCCAGGAGTTAGCGGATAATCGTGAGGTACGCGAAAAGTACCTCGAAGTCTAAATTTTGGGGTCAAAGGGGGTGATAATTACAGGTTTACACTGAAAGTCGAAGTGTCTTTCTTAGACCGAACAATCATGTATTAGAAAACAAGGAGGTAAGGGTTATGAAAAGGAAATGTTTAGCACGGATTTTTTCAATGGCTATCTTTGTATTTGTGGCAGTTGCTTTTCTGGTCCCCGCGGCAACGGCGGGTGACGAAATCGTTTTCGGAGTCTTAGAACCCCTCTCAGGGCCGTTTAAAGACGTAGGTGATCGCTACGTCAATGCCGTAAGGTTTGCAGTGGAGCAAATCAATAAGGAAGGGGGACTTTTGGGCAAGAAGGTCGTGGCAGCGGTGGAAGATGATGCCCTTAAACCTGCCATTGCCGCAAGGAAGGCCAAGAAATTGGTTCTTGAGGATGGCGCTAAATTCCTCATGACTGGTACGGGAAGCCACATCACCCTCGCCATGAACACCGTAGCCAAAAAATACAAGGTGATCAACCTGACCTATGGGACCGAGGCTTCGAAGATCACCGGATCAGCGTTTATTCCCTATACCTTCAGGGCCTGTCTGAATACGGACCAGCATTCTGCGGCAGTTGTAGAATATATCGTTAAGAAGTTTCCACAGTTCAAAAAATACTACATCATCTGTCAGGACTACTCATTCGGACGTGAGGCGGCCGAGGGTTTCAGGAAAAAATTCAACGAGATAAAGCCGAAAGGCGCAAGGATAGTGGGTGAAATCTTCCATCCTATCGCCACCAAAGACTTCGCTCCCTATATCAGCGCCATCATGGCATCAGGTGCTGAAGTGGTGTTGTCTGGCAACTGGGGAACTGACCTCAGGCTTTTGATTAAGCACGGGGCCTCCATGGGTTGGAAGGCCAAATTAGGCAACTACTTCTTAAACGATCCCCTCATTTTGCGGGATCTCGGAAAAGAGGCCATGGGCTTCGTGGGGGCAGACGCCTATATGATCACCATCGATACTCCGAAGAACAAAGAGTTCCTCGCGAAGTGGTCTGAAAAATTTAAGGATGCCCCCCTGGCTTACAGGTATCCGACGCTTAGCATGGGGAGGGCTTACTGGGCTGTTCGTTTCTTAGCTGAGGCCATAAAGAAGGCCGGGACTACCGATGTAGATGCCGTTATCAAGGCATGGGAAGGTATGACTTATGAAACGGCCTGGGGCAAGGTGACCATGCGTGCCTGCGACCATCAGATGATTACGCCTGGCGTAGCAGGAGAAGTCGTGGCCAAGAGCAAGTTCTTTGATTTCCCCTATGTGGGTCCGGCAACAATCATCCCTGCAGTGGATATCACAACAGCCCCTGCTGATACAGGAAATCCCCGCTGCAAATAGCAGGGGTTAGTAAATCACAACAGTGATAAAGGCCGTGGAGGGCACAAAGGTGTCTCCACGGCCTTTTCCCCCAATTAATCGTCGAGTTTGTCTCGCAGAAACGCAGCGATGCGCTCGAATGCGCGCGGGTCCTGGATAAAAAAGAGGTGACCGCCATTGAATAACTCCATGTGCGCACCCGGAATCTGCTTCTTCATGGCTTCAAGATTAGCCGGCGGAGCAATACTGTCATAACGGCCGCCACAGATGTACACAGGCATATGCAGGTTGACCAGTCGATCGTATGTATCGTGATGAGAACGTGCTTCAAGCTGTCTATACAGTCCGGCCTGGCGACCTTGTTCGTCTGACCCCACCCGAAGTCCTTTCAATGTTTCCTCCACCAGCGCATGTAATTGTTCAGGATTTTCTTCCCGCCATTCCGCATTTCGTCGGGTGTCACTGAGAATGACCACCCGACGTGCCCTTTCTTCAAGGGACAGGTGAACCAATCGCTGCAGGGGATAAGATGAGCCGCCGGCCCCGCCGCTGCTTGTACAGGCCAGGACAAGACGCTCCACCCGGTTCGGATGACGCAATGCGAACTCTTGAGCCACCGCGCCCCCAAAGGAGATTCCCATAACGAGACAACTATCCCAGCCTATTGCCCTCGCCAGGCCATCGGCATCATCAGCATAATCGGCCATTGAGTAAGGGATATCCGGACGGGAAGTTTGACCGAGACCGCGCTGATCATAAGCAAGTATTTTAAAGTGCCGCGCAATTGGCATCTCGAAAATATTGGGTGAACGACGCAGGTCACCCCCTGTGCCGCTGATGCTTAGCAGAGGCGGGCCTGTGCCGTGGATTTCGTAGTACATTTGGATGTCGCGAACGGAAATAAATGGCATGAGGATCATTCCACAGTGTTTGTTGTTCACCCAACAAGTTGTAAAATCTCAAGTCGCCGTTCACGGGTTCAAAGGTTCAGAGGTTCAAGGTTAGGTTCTTGTCCCAGGACTCCATTTTGGAGGCGTATTTATGTGAAAAGCGCCCGGCTTCGTCATTCCCAATTTGAAAGTTGGCAACGCATTGGCAATTATGTGGCAAAACCAGCATTTCTTGCAAGGACTTTTGGCCTTCAATTTTGTCCTTGTCCCTAACCCTGAACGTTGAACCCTGAACCTGTGAACGCTTACAATTTCAGAGGCGTTTATTAATCGGCCTGAACCACGCGAAAACCATCCCATACAAAATGTCACGAAGTTCCTTAACTTTAGGCACTTTAAACTTTAGGCACTTTAGGCACTTAAATCAGCGTACCTTCCAAAAAAACAAGCCACCTCCTCTGGGGGTGGTACTTTGACTTTACTGCATGTCAATTTTATTTTGTGACTTTTGCTCCTTTTTGCGGCTTAATCAAGGATAAATGCTACTATCAAATGTCTTATTATCATGTCCGGGTAACACGAAGTCAGCAATTATTTCGATTTTCTCCATTGATTCATAATACTGCTCTAAATTATTGAATATGCCTGAATGGACGTGGGGGATCGTCTCCCAACATTCAAAAAAACCCACCGTATCGCCGGCGATAAAATAGTTTCCTTGCTCCGCTCAACTCCGCATTCTGCTCCATACAACTTTTGACATTTTTCTTGACTTGACCACTTTAATTGACTATATTATGAAAAAAGGAGGTGGTCACATGAAGACAATGGCCATAAGTGAATTCAAGGCACATGCGTTAAAGGTATTAAACGATGTTGCGAAATCCCAAGAAAC
>JAUWPC010000396.1 GCA_030611815.1 Desulfobacteraceae bacterium | reverse complement strand
ATCTCTCCTTCTTCGGCTTGACCAAGATGTAATGGATAGGGGAGATTTTCATGCTTTAGAAGCCGGTTAATAAACTTGTCCCCATCACCTTGGAATTCCACAGTAGCCGATATGGAATTACCCCTGATTTTTGATGGAATCACCGATTTTACTCCAATTACCTCATCCCTGAGAAAATCCCTGAAAACCCAGAACTGTTTAGGCCTGCTCATGCCTGTTAACGTAACTTCTAACTGGTGGATTTCTCCGTGCTCACTGGCAACAGCCCGAATGATACACGGGCACAGCATGGCGGCCACCCGGTTCACGGGCCCCTGGAGGGTTTCGATGATTTGTTCTGTGTCTGTCAACTCTTGTTCAATCGGTTCAACTCTGGATTCCTGACAAATTTGGCTGCCCTGATGCACATCTAAGGCCCTAAGTGTCAGCGACAACTCCTTCTTGTTAATGATTTCGCTCTGACCGCAGATCACCACATCAGCGGAGAAAAGACTTCCCCATTTTAAAATATCTTCGTTTGTAAGGTATGGAGATGTTAAGTTGCTAAGATGTTCAACATCAGGGGGACTCAAAATCCGGTTAATTGGGCTAAATCCTCTATCCTGGAAGACCTTGTGGAGCGTAAGTTCAACAGCGCTCAAATCCTGAAAGCTCTCTGCGTCTTTCCACCAGTATGATATATCGCCTTCCTTGGTTTCAGAAACCAAGAAAAGCACTTTGATGAGGGGGAGATCCGTAAGCAGGACCCCGGCCGACCTGAGCTTTTCCCCTATAATTTCTTCATTGACCCTGAGCTTTATGAGGACCTTGTACTTGCCATCGATCTGATGTTCCGCCAGGATATGAAAATTTTCGATTTCTTCCTTAGCGAACGGGAGGATTTCCTCGGTTACTCTCTCGAAATTATTAACTACGCCATGGCTTCCAAGCAGATGAGCGATATAATCTTCCACCCCTTTCATCAAGGCCTGGGCAATAGCCTTTTTTTTTGCCAAGGCTAAATTCCCTCCAACAACACTGCCGGTGCCTATGGCTAAAAGCTCATTTTTCTCCAGGTTATCCCCTGCTTCGGCCTGTGAAAGGTGGAAACCAAGAAAGAGAAAACCTGCAAGAAAGAAAATCGCAATCCTACCCATCATATTACTGGTCCTGCCCCACGAAATAGACCTTATTGTCCTGACTTCCCCAAGGACTTCAGCTCTTCCTTAGATTCAACTACAAGACCTCTATTGATCTGCAAGACTTTTTTGAAGGCATTTTCTGATTTGTATAACCGCTTCGCCTTTTTGTATGCAACACCCATATAGTAGTAGGCCTCCGGCAGATCTTTCTTGTAGTGCAAGGCGTCATAAAACCTCTCTCTTACTTTATCTAACCAGTCCTCCTCTCCCCTCATTGTATAAAGGCGCATAAATCCAACAAAGGCTAAGGCCTTCTCCTCTTCTGTCTTTGCATCATCTCTTGCGCTACACATTGAGTCCAAAGCCAACTTGAACCTCTTTTCCTTGCCGTAAGTCAGACCCAGGCCCAAGTATGCATTGGAATAGTGAGAATCGAGTCGCAGAGCGAGATTGAATTCTCTCTTGGCATCGAAAAGATAGCCCTTTTCAAGTAATTTGAAACCGCTATAAGCATGATGTTCCGGAGTATTCAACACCCTTTCCTGGACCCTCGGTCTTGATGAACAGGCCAAGAGAAAGAGAGTGACCAATAAAGAAACAACGGTCATCCTGCAAAATAACTTAATCTTGATGAATTCCATCAGAATTCCTCCAATAAAAGCTAAAAGATCAAGGGCCTTCAGACAAAAATAGATAGATCTTTTCTTTTACCATATCTAAATCCTTAGGATCAACCCAAATAACGCCAGGCTCTGCCCTAAACCAGGTTAATTGCCTCTTGGCATACCTTCGCGTATCTCTTTTGAGTTTAGTAATCGTTTCTTCTAAGGACCATTCCCCTTGTAAATACCTGATCATATGCCTATAGCCGATAGCCTTCATCGAATTGAGGTCAGGGGAGTATCCTTGTTTTAAAAGATCCTGGGTCTCTTCGATGAGGCCCTTATCTGCCATCTTTACACTACGCTCGTTTATACGATGATAAAGATCATCTCTGTCCACATGCAGACAAAGCTTCAAAGCATTTAATGACCTCTCCCTGAAACCGTGCCTTTTCATCAGGTCTGAAGACCGTAGGTCGGAAAGGTAAATGATTTCAATAGCCCTTATAATCCTCACCCCATCATTTGGGTGGATGTTCTCTGCACGTTCAGGGTCGAGGCTCTCTAATTTCTCATGAAGTTTTGCGGTTCCGTGGATCTCACATTCCATGCGCAACCGCTCTCTCAGTTCGGGATCTGAGGGAGGGGATTCCATGAGCCCTCCGATCAGTCCCCTGATATAAAGACCTGTGCCGCCAACAACAAGGCATGTCTTCCCTTTCGAGCAGATTTCGTTCACAATAGGAAGGGCCATACGACGATAAATTGCTGCATTGAAGTCCTCATCAGGATTAACAACATCCAATAGATGGTGGGGAATTCCCCGTCGCTCCTCATAGGTCGGCTTGGCAGTGCCGATATCCATGCCTCGATAAACCTGCATGGAGTCGGCATTGACAATTTCTCCTGATAAAGAGCGAGCCAAAGCCACTGCGAGAGCCGTTTTTCCGCTGGCCGTGGGACCTGCAATGACAATAACCTTTGGCC
>JAUWPC010000031.1 GCA_030611815.1 Desulfobacteraceae bacterium | reverse complement strand
GTGTCTCATTTTCATTGACATATTCCGGTAAGGTCTTTATCCGGGTCTTTCATTTTTGGCTCGCTGGCTCTCTTGATTAACTCTAATAGCGTGTCTAAATAGATTACGGCTTTAGTAGCTTCTAATGGCTGGTTATCAAGTTTAATAACAAGGACTGGTTCTCCATATCCTAAACATTGTTTTTCTGTTTGTATCCACCAGTCTTGGAATTTAACTAACTTTTGATTTTTACATTCGATAACAGCCTGTCTGTTGAGGATTTTCAGTTTAGTATTGACATCTCCTTTCCAAACTCCAGAACCTGAACCTATTTGGCGCATTGCCAATGTGTCTAATCTCTTTTTGCGGATTTCTTGCGCGACATAATTTTCTAAGAGTTTTCCTTTTTGTATAGCTGATTGTGGTTTGATCATAATTTATAATTCATTAACTTATATCTGACAGCTTCTTGGATAGCGGTTAATCTACATAGAGTAGCAGTAGCAAGGTCGAATGCTACTGAAGTGCTATCCTCGACTTTTAAGAAACTGTCAGATAGAGGGTAATGAAACTTGTCTTATTGGTTCTTCAGGGGGTTTTGGATTGAAAGCTGGCGGGAGTTTTTGAGGTTCGCTGACTAACCGATAATATTTCCAGTTCTGATCTGGATTGATATATGCGCCTTCTATCTCGTATCCTTGCTTTTTTAATTCATTCACTCTTGTATGGCGTTGAGTTATTTTAGGAACAAGATTTTCAAGATACATTCCACTAACCCAGCCAATGCCATCTTTTGCTTTGGCAGATCGTAAAATATCAAGTATTCTTTCTTTTTGTGATTTTTCTTGGTTCATAAGCTTTGATACTTCCGCCAGCAAGTCCAATGGTGGCCGTCGCCTCCTTGAACCGCTTTTAAGAAAAGATTTATTTGATCATTTTTATTGTAAATTGAACCTGTGAAATCATATTTGTCTGATAGAAATTCCCAGCTTGGCAATTTATATTGGAGTATTCCTATTTCTCCGGCCTGGCCTATCGCTGACATATCGCCTTTGCTCTCGCATTGGATTACATAATCTAACATTTCAGCAAACCCGCCGTGAGTATCGGCTTGCCGATTTACCTCAATAGAGACCTCACTAACGGGCGAGCTAATTGTAATAACTTCTGGCTCAAGGGTGATAGCTTCTTGGAATAATCTGCCTGTGTGGAATACTAAAATCATTAACAAGGGAATTGCTATTGAGATGATTGTTATTTCTATTGAGCGGGATTTGTTTTTGTTTAGAGGTTTCATTTTTTTGTTGAATTTTTAAATTAATATTGATATGATTTAACCTTTTTTGATTAAGTTTAACGTCGTTTTAAAAGGAGACTAATATGGAAACGAGTTATATAGAAATAGCCAGAAACATCATTCAGCTAATTTTTACACCTATCCTACTTATTATAGTTCTCGGCTATCAGTACTACAGAATAAAGAATTTGAAAAATCAACTCGATGGTCACGATAGGATTTTAAATTCAACAAAAACCGTTTTCGATATTCTTAATCCTGAATTGATTAACTGGGGTATGCACTTGACTGTACCAAGGTTTAGCGATATGATAGCCAGATGGAAGACTATCCGAGAACCATTCTTGAGTTTCGAGACAGATTTTCGAGCGAGGAGGCTTGTCTTCGCTATTTGGAGGCACTTCGTTGGCCCAATGGATTTCGTTGCCCATATTGTGGGTGCCCAGAGTTTTGGCGGACGGAAAGCGTCTTGCTTAAATGCAAAGGCTGTCGGCAAAGAAGTTCCGTCACGGCAGGCACTATTTTTCACGACACTCGTAAGCCATTTCGTCTTTGGTTCGAGGCTATGTGGCATATAACGAGCCAGAAATATGGGGCGAACGCCTTGGGGCTTCAAAGAGTTCTTTCTTTGGGGAGCTATCACACGGCATGGAAATGGCTTCATCGGTTGCGACGTGCAATGGTGCGTACTGGAAGAGAAAAACTTTCTGGCGCAATCGAAGTTGATGAGACTCTTGTTGGCGGCAAGGGGCATGGAAAGCGTGGCCGTGGTGCGGAAAATAAAATACTGGTAGTCATTGCGGTTGAAGATAGGGGCGGTAAATCCAAGAAAGGCATGGGGCGAATTCGTCTTCAATGTGTACCGGACGCTTCCGCGGAAAGCCTTATTGGTTTCATTTCCAACCATGTGGAGAAGGGAAGTATGATACGCACAGATGGATGGCAAGGCTACAATCTTTTCTCTGCAAATGGCTATGAACATAGCGTCGTTAAATCCAGCGAATTGATCATTTGTCATCTAGTGGCCTCTCTGATGAAACGCTGGTTGATGGGAACATATCAGGGAGCGGTGCGTCCAAGGCATCTTGATTACTATCTTGATGAATACACATTCCGATTCAACCGTAGGTCTTCTGCCTCAAGAGGGAAACTGTTTTATCGTCTTGTACAACAAGCAGTAGCGACAGCTCCGCTCCCTGGGAAGGACATCGTTGGCGGGAAATCTTTTGATTGTTCCAGCCAAGTCGTTGATGGCGAAATTTAAGGTGTAGAAGAGATTTAGTCGTTGGTACAGTCAAGTGCATACCCCAGATTATAGAATTCGTAATTCGGGACTCGGCGGTGACCTCGATTGTTCAAGAAAGATGTTAGTAGGCTGCAGTTAATCCATATTGTCGGCCATTTGGATTATTTTCTTACTCATAATCAAACATCTCTCAATCTGGCTGTACAAGATTATGATTACGATTATGATTAAGATTATGATTTTTATTATGAGGTCTTAGCAAAGGCATAACTAATTTGATACAGATGGATTATTTATTTTGAAAAACAGGATCTATTACATATGGATGCTTGTGATTGTGGCGGGTTTCTTATTTGCAGCGCCTGAGGCCTTCTGCAAGACCAAGAGTGGGCCAGCTACGTTTCTCACGCGAGCCGACCAGTGCAGGAAGGCCCTGGATAAATCATCCAAAAAAAGGAAATACCGCCATAACTGGTTAAAATGCATTCGTCTTTATAAAAAGGTTTACAAGGTTTATCCCAAGAGCAATCAGGCTGCTTGGGCGCTTTACCATTCGGCCAACCTTTACACCGGGCTTTACAGGTACTCGGGGAGCTCGAAAGATCTAAATGAAGCGCTTGCTCTTTACAGAAGTCTGGCTGGTAAACATAAAGGCCATTCTCTTGCAGATGATGCTCAATATAAGATCGGGGAAATATTTTATAAATTCAGGAAGGACCCTGCCCGGGCTTATGTTGAATTCTTAAAGGTAGAAATAAACTTCCCCTCCGGAGACATGCGGCCCAAGGCCAAGCAGATGCTCAACAAGCTTGCCGTGACCCTGCGCAAGAAGAATGAAAAGAAAGGGCTGGGCAGCGCCCCTCTCTCTAAATCCAAACGAGTGCCTGTCAAAGATATCCGCTACTGGTCAACTCCCAGCTACACGCGGGTAGTGATTGATGTCCAAGGCCCTGTGAAATATGAGCACCATTTATTGAAGGCTGATCCCGATCACAAGAAACCACGCAGGCTTTATTTAGATCTCAAAAATGCTCGTGTCTCTAAGAGTATTGATAGCGTGGTTCCGATTAAGGATGATTTGCTTCGAATGGCCAGGGCAGGCCAGTATACCAAAAACACGGTGCGTGTTGTTCTGGATATAGAAAAAATCGGGGGTTATAATGTCTTCCACCTCTATGACCCGTTTAGAATAGTGGTGGATGTGCACAGGTTTAAAAAAGGCGAAACCAGGATCAGACCGGAGCTTGCGTCAAAGAAGAGGGCTGTAAGGAAGGGTATAAGGAAGGAGAAGAAGCCTGCCAAGGCGGTCTCTTTAGCGAGGCAGCTCGGCTTGAATGTTAAGAGAATTGTGATCGACCCTGGTCATGGTGGGAAAGATTCTGGTTGCCGGATTGGAGGACGTTATAAAGAAAAGAATATTACGCTGAGTATTGCCAAATTTTTGGCCAAAGAACTAAGAAAAAAGATCGGTTGCGAAGTCTTTCTCACCCGGGATAAAGACATCTTTTTATCTTTAGAGCGGAGGACAGCCATTGCCAATATGAAAAAGGCTGACCTGTTCATTTCATTACACGTCAATGCCCACAGGAATAGCAGGATTCATGGATTAGAGACCTATTTTCTGAACATGGCAACTGATGAGAGGGCGGTAATGGTGGCAGCAAGGGAGAATGCCACATCAGAAAAGAATATAAGCGACCTCCAGACCATCTTGAACGATCTGATGTTAAATACCAAGATCTATGAGTCGAGCAGGTTAGCCCATCACGTACAGGAGGGGATGGTAGAAAACACCAAAAAAAGGTATAAAAAAATCAAAAGCTTAGGTGTAAAGCAGGCTCCTTTTTATGTCCTCATTGGCGCGCAAATGCCGGCTATCCTCGTGGAGGTAGGCTTTCTGACCAATAGCAGAGAGAGAAAGAGGCTTATGAACAAAAAATATCAGGAAAGAGTGGCAGAAGGGATCTATGCAGGCATAAGTTCCTATATCCGTAGTATCGATCAGGTCTATCAGGGAGGGTGATTGGATTTCCTACTTCATCCTCAGGTATGCATCTATAAATATGTCGATACCCCCGTCCATAACTTTCTCTACATTTCCCGCGTCAATATTTGTCCGGTGGTCCTTCACCAGCCTGTAAGGGTTGAATACATAAGATCTTATCTGACTCCCCCATGCGATCTCTTTTTGATTCTGGTGCATCTCTTGTTTCTTCTTATCCAGTTTTCCCTTTTCAACATCGTATAGCTTTGCCTTCAGCACCTTCATTGCCATTTCCCTGTTGCGATGCTGGGATTTCTCATTTTGACACTGGGTTACAATTCCTGTGGGGAGGTGGGTAATTCTCACTGCCGAACTGGTCTTGTTCACATGCTGGCCCCCTGGACCGCTGGCCCTGTACGTGTCAATGCGAAGGTCATTTTCATCCACTTCGATGGTGATATCCGTGTCAACTTCCGGTAAAACAGACAGCGAGGCAAAGGATGTGTGCCTCCTCCCTGTGGCATCAAACGGAGAGATCCTGACCATACGATGTATCCCATGTTCCGATTTCAGGTACCCATATGCGTAAGGCCCAGTTATCGTAAAGGTGACGTTTTTTATGCCGGCCTCATCTCCCGGGAGATAGTCAATGACCTGGACCTTCATACCCTTGTTTTCACCCCATCGAGTGTACATCCTGAAGAGCATTTCCACCCAGTCCTGGGCCTCAGTTCCCCCTGCTCCTGCATTGATTGCTACGATGGCATTTCGCTTGTCATCCGGATCTCCGAGCAGGGCCTGAAATTCGAGCCCTTTGATCGCTCTCTGGATCCCAGCCACATCGTTACTTACCTCTTTCAGAGAGGAGGTGTCTTCCTCTTCCTGGGCGATCTCAGCAAGGAGTTTGGCGTCTTCTGCCTCTTTGTGAAGTGTTTGCCATGTATCGATCTTTTCCCTTAATAAGGCCCTCTCCTGACTCAGACGGGAAACCTCTTCCTGGTTCTGCTGCCAGAAATTGGGGTTGGACATCATTTTTTCAATTTTTTCAAGTTCCTCTTCATTGTTGGCCAGGTCAAAGATGACCTCTTAGCTCATCAAGTTGAACCATAATAGCATCGATGTTTTCAGTAATTTCTTCGAACATTGTACACCTCCTGACACAGTTTTAATCCACAGATTTCGCAGACCCGCCTGCCATTGCAAGGCACGAGCGGGCAGGTTACACGGATTACTATCAATTGAAGGGCAATGCGAAATCTGTAGGGTTTAATTCCCCGTTCCGCCTCGGCGGAACTGCGTTAGAAAAGATAAAACTCTCATTTGGATACCCCGCTGCTTGCGGCGGCGTAGTTCATTTATGCTTGATATTCTAATTCTTGAAAAAACAATTTCAAGTCACTTGTTTCTGATTGGCCGGCCAAAGTTCTCGATCAAGGTCTTGGCTGAGCGAACTGTTACTGTGCCTCTCGGCAGACAGGACGGTCGAAATCCTTGACTACATATTACCCGAGTCCCTTGGTCTGATTTGTCGCGTAGGCCCGCCTGCCTCGCCTGTCATGTACGGAAGTGGGCATATCCCAAAAGGTTGGCAATGGCGGGCAGGCCTTGAGAAAACCATCCCTTATAAAATGTCACGAAGTTCCTTAACTTTAGGCACTTAAATCAGCGTACCTTCCAGGACCAACAAAAACAAGGCACCTCCTCTGGGGATGGTAATTTGATTGACACTGATTGAGAATTTCTTTTGGGTAACGCTTCCCATAAATATACCTACAAGTACCAAATTTTACCCTAAAAAAGTATCCAATATATAACCCCAAGTCAAGGACTAACCCAGACAAGCTGTAACCAAACAGGGATTTTACCACTCAGATTATGTTTTTACTCATAATCATAATCTTACTCATAATCGAACATTTCTCAGGCAGACTGTAAAAGAGTATGATTAAAATTACGAGTATGATTATGAACTTTGCCCTGGATAGGCCATTAGCGTCTTGTAATCAAGCACTTATGACTATTAGCGGATAAAGGGGCTTGTTTTTTCGAAGGAAATAATTTGTAAATCACTAATGGTAGTGCAAAATAATAGCAATAGAGGGTGCGTTCATCTTGATCTATCCCGGTGAAATGGTTTCCAGATCTCACGGCGCATGCGAGACAGAGTTTTGCAGTAGCGAATGAATGTGAGAACTGATATGATATGGATGAAAATAAGGATTTGACTTTCTGAACATTGCCACGTGTGGAAAAACAGAGAGGGCGTAGGGGGTTTTGATGAAAGAGAGAGTGAAAATCATTGAGGGAGACATAACAAAGCAGGCGGTGGACGCTATTGTCAATGCGGCCAACACTACTCTTTTGGGAGGGGGAGGGGTTGATGGGGCCATACACAGGGCGGCCGGGCCGGAGCTTTTAGAAGAGACCAGGCAGATAGGCGGTTGCCCCACGGGCGAGGCCAGGGTTAGCAGGGGTTATCGCCTCCCTGCCAGATGGGTGATCCATACGGTGGGGCCTGTTTGGGCCGGGGGTCATAAAAATGAAGATGCCCTCTTAGCCAACTGTTACAAGAACAGCCTTCGGGCGGCAGTGGATACAGGCGCCAAAACCATCGCCTTTCCCTCTATCAGTACCGGCGCCTACAGGTTCCCTTTGGACCGGGCCACTGAAATAGCGATGAAGGAAACAAAGCGATTTCTTGAAAGTGATGATACTGTAAAAGAGGTGATCTTTGTCTGCTTTGGAGAAAAGGTTTTAAAGACCTATCAGGATGTGTCGGATTATTTTCTTACTCATAATCTTAATCGTAATCATAATCGAACATCCCTGAAATAGGCTGTAAAAGAGGACAGTGATCATTGCTTAGACTACCCCAAAAAGGCTGACGTCTGAACTCCTAAGGGAATGAAGGTTTCCAGCGGAAACGATGATCAAGGCTAAAAGAGTATGATTAAGATTATGAGTATGATTATGAAATCAGATAAACATGGCACCACAATTCAAAGATATAGAGAGGGCGGGTGAGAGGCTTAGGGGTGTGATTCATCCCTCTCCTCTGGTTCGTTCCGGTTATTTCACCAGGCTTTTGGGGCCTGAGATATTTCTGAAGCTCGAAAACCTCCAGGAAACAGGGGCCTTTAAGGTCCGGGGCGCTTATAATCGAATTTCTCAATTGAGTCCCGAGGAGAAACAAAGGGGGATTATAGCAGCCTCGGCAGGAAATCACGCTCAAGGCGTTGCCTGGGCATCGGCGAGATTGGGGACAAAAGCTACCCTGATCATGCCCGAAGACGTATCCATAAGAAAACTGTTAGCTGTAAAGGAGTATGGGGCAGAGGTGATACTCTCAGGGACTCACTACAACGATGCCTGCTCCCATGCCATAGAACTTTGCCGGGAAAAGGGCAAAATCCTTATTCCTGCCTTTGATGACCCCCATGTAATTGCAGGGCAAGGCACCATCGGTCTGGAGCTTGACGATATGTTGGGCAATGATGTGGCCGTTGTGGTACCCGTCGGCGGAGGAGGACTCATATCAGGAATCGCCCTTTCAACAAAGACCCTCTGTCCAGGTGTCCGCGTTATCGGCGTGCAGACAAACAGTTGTCCTTCAATGATCAGGTCCTTGGAAAAAAAGGCCCCTGTAACCGTAGATATCGGTCCCACACTTGCCGACGGGATCGCGGTAAACCGGCCGGGTGATCTTACTTTCCCTATCATTCAGAAATATGTAGATGAAATGGTTTCAGTGGAAGAGGAAGGGATTGCCGGTGCAGTTCTAAGCCTTATGGATAAGGCTAATATTATCGCTGAAGGGGCGGGCGCCACTCCTCTTGCGGCCCTTATGGATGGTCAGATCTCCACAAAGGCAAAACAATATATCCTGATCATAAGCGGCGGCAATATCGAGCTAAATACGGTAGACCGCATTCTTGAGAGGGGAGCTGTTAAGATGGGGAGACTTATCAGGTTGGAAGTCAATCTCCTTGATATCCCGGGCTCCCTCAATAGACTATTGGGGATAATCGCGAATGAAAAAGCCAATATCCTCCATATCTTTCATGACCGGCTGGACCTGCAGAATCCGATAGAGGTCTCCAGTGTAATCCTAAACCTGGAGACCCGCGGGCACGACCACGCGAGAGAGGTAGTGGATAAGCTAAGAAATGCAGGCTATGGGGTGAAACAGGCCTTTTAGGACCTGAACCTCAGGCCTCGCGCAAAGACGCAAAGACGCAAAGGGGTAAAAACGTATCACCCGTGAACGGCTACATCTGATAAATCGACTCCACTTCACTCAATTACGCGTAATGTACTTCAGAATCCACCGGATCGGTTGAGTTGATAATGTCCTTCGCTTTTGTCACTTCATCTTTTGTGCCATGAACTATGACAAGAAACTTGTCCGCCTTAACCGCGGTTTCATATTTTATGACACTGTCTTTTGGAATTCCAATGCTGTAGAGACCTGCACCTAAAGCGCTCAGGCCACCTACAATCACCGCGTTTTCCAATGCCCCGACAATCATGCCGCCTACCGGTCCCAAGGCCACAATATGTCCGATCCCGGGAATGAAAAAGAGGGCAGAGCCGAACAACAGACCCCAGAGCCCTCCCCAGAAGGCCCCTAACTTACCCCAGAATTTCATGCGGTCGCCCGCATTATAGTAGCCCAGCACGTTCTCTTCGGCATGGTAGTCCTTGCCCAAAATGGACAATTTTTTCATGTCGATCCCTGATTTCTGCAATTCCTTGATGGCCGCTTCAGCCTGCGTGTGGGTATTATAGATAGCTACAGCAGCATTTTCTTTTGCCATTCCCTTCCTCCTTTACCAAAGTTATTGTTAATTCTCGATTCTGGTTCTTTCATAAATCCGCAATCCGCAATCCGCAATCGGACCTACTTCCCTATCACGTAGTTTGCAATCACCTTTCTCTGGATTTCCGAGGTGCCTTCGTAGATGGTAAAAACCCTTACATCCCTGTAATATCTTTCCACGGGAAAGTCCTGGATGTACCCGTATCCACCATGAATCTGAAGAGCCTTATAGGCCACCTTATTGGCCATCTCAGAGGCAAAGACCTTTGCCATGGAGGCGGCAAGGGAAAAGTTCTCTTCCCGGTCCCTCATGGCAGCGGCATTAAATGTTAGCAGTCTGGCAGCTTCTATCTGGGTTGCCATATCTGCTATCATCCATCGGATACCTTGAAACTGGGATATGGTTTTACCGAACTGGACCCTCTCCTTTGCATAGCTCACGGCAGCGTCCAAGGCGGCCTGGGCTACACCCACTGACTGGGATGCGATGCCGATCCGGCCCCCGTCTAAAGAGGCCATTGCAATACGAAAACCATCGCCCTCCTCTCCCAAGAGATTCTCTGCAGGCACCCGGCAGTCCTCAAAGACTAATTCAACCGTGTCTGAGGCCCGAAGGCCCATTTTTTTTTCCTCCTTGCCCACGGAAAAGCCGGGAGTCCCCTTCTCCACCACAAATGCACTGATCCCTCGATGTCTCTTTTCTTTGTCTGTATATGCGGTCACTACGGTGACATCTGAGTTCTTTCCAGTAGTAATAAACATCTTGGTGCCGTTGATAACGTAGCTGTCCCCATCCTTGACCGCTTTCGATTTCTGGCCTACCGGATCAGAACCGGCGCCCGGCTCTGTCAGGGCAAAAGATCCGATCTTCTCGCCCGAAGCCAAGGTCTTTAAGTAGTTTTCTTTTAGATAATCTGAGCCGAAAAGATAGATGGGTCCACAGGCCACCGAGTTGTGCACCGACATAACTACCGCCGTGGAGGCGCAGGCATAGGCGATTTCCTGCATGGCTAAGGAATAGCTTACCGTGTCCACACCAGCGCCGTTATATTCGGGCGGCACGTTCATGCCCATGAGCCCTAACTCACCCATTTTTTTGAGATTTTCCGCAGGGAATTCACCGGTCCTATCCCTTTCGGCAGCAGTGGGCATGATGGTCTCCCTGGCAAAATCCCTGACCATTGCCCGTATCATCCGCTGTTCTTCATTCAATTGATAGGCCATTTTTCTTCCTCAAGGCTTGTACTTCAGGGCGTGTAAAGCACCACCAACATCTCTGCCTTTTCTGAGCTGATGTTCCTGAGTTTGTGAACAATGGAAGAATTAAAATGCAAAGACTGCCCGGGACCGAGGATGTTTTTATTTTCTCCCACCATTACCTCAACTTTCCCCTTGAGTACATACTGGAACTCCTCCCCTAAGTGCTGGTAACTGACCGATTTATGTTCCGACTTGGGGTCGATAGATATCCTAAACGCCTTAAGGTGCTTGTGTCTTGCCTCCGGCGTAAGGGTCTCGTAAGTATATGCTTCGGTCCTCTTTTCATAGTCTTCATCAGACCGCTTGCCCGCACGCTTTTTTTCTTCCGCCAGAAGAATTCCCGAATCGATCTCAAGGGCCCTTGAAAGCTGCAGAATGGTTGAGACCGGAGGAATTATCTCCCCCTTTTCAACCTGGGAAATAAATTTCGAGGCCAGACCCGTCTCGTTGGCCAAATGCTTAAGGGTAAGTTTCTTCTCTTTCCTCAACTTAAAAAGCCTTTTGCCGATAGGTTGTCCCTTTTTTTTGCGCGGCATGGTAATACCTCCTTTCCCGTTGAAGCGGGATTCAGTGGTCAGTGGTCAGAAACCTGCAACCCCTTTGAATTGAATACTGACTATTGACTATTGAATATTGGAAATCTGAAATCTTTTAACCCGCAACTTGCAACCAGTATTAAAGGCGCAAGGCGCAAGGCACTTAACGAGTATCAAGAATCATTCGATTGCGAAATGCGGATTTCGGATTGCGGAATTACAACGAATCTCCAGAATCCAATATTGATGAACTCGTAAAAAGGCAGAAAACACCCGTTATTGTCATTCCCGTGAAAACGGGAATCCAGGAAAATCAATTGCTTATGGACTCCCGCTCCCCGATCAGGTCGAGGACAAGCTTCGCGGGAGTGACGGCCTTGGAGACTTTTTACGAGACCATAAATATTCAATATTCAATATTCAATTAAAAAGGTATCCAGTTCCCAGTATCAAGTATCCAGTATCAAGTATCGAGTAGCCTTATATAGAAATGACATCTCGAAACGATACAACAAATAGTCAATATTCAATTAAAAAGGTATCCAGCATCCAGTATTAAGTATCATTCTTCAAAACCTTGTACACCCTTACCATCCGAATTATGAAGCCCAAAATCAGAGTGGCGCTTATGAGGATAATCAAATTGGAGGCAAAGAAGGCCATTATGAAGGAATAGGGGTCTTTCAGTTTATAGCAAGCGATCAGGATAAGGATGCCAAAGGCTAAGAAAAAGCAACCTGCAAGGATAAGAATAACCTGGCGCAACCACCAGAAAAGGCTGTACATAGAAAGATCCTGGTTCAGGGGTTATGAGAGGATCAGGACACGATGGGGAGCACCAGATTTTCACAGGCTGTATAAGGATCTATCTTGCCATTAATGATAGATTCCACTGCCCTGTCAAAATCGCCCGATTCAGTTAATCGATCAATTACCTCCTCAATAAGGCGGGCCTTTATCATCTCCCCCAACTCCTGGCGGACCTTGGATTTGCTCTCCCTGAAATCGAGTCCGCCAGCCGTCTCAGCAAGGTATTTTGCATGTTTATCAATCTCATCTATAAATTCGGCAACCCCCTTGTCAAACACGGCCTGGATCTTGAGTATGGGCGGTTTCCATTCCCCGCGATCATATTTCTTATGGTCCATTTCGATCATCAGCCTCAGATCACTCAGGGTCTTGTCGGAACCTTCCCGGTCGGCCTTGTTGATCAAGAAGATATCTCCGATCTCAAGGATGCCGGCCTTGATCGCCTGGATATCATCTCCCATTCCGGGGATCACCACAATGACGGTAGTGTGGGCGCTCCTGACAACATCTACCTCATCCTGGCCGACACCAACAGTTTCGACTAAGATATAGTCCTTGCCCATGGCATCGAAGACATCGATGGCGCTCCGGGTGGACTGGGTCAACCCACCGAAATGACCTCTTGTGGCCAAAGACCGGATAAAAACACCCTGATCCATACTGTGTCGCTGCATTCTCACACGGTCCCCTAAGATAGCGCCCCCGCTGAAAGGACTGGTGGGATCAACCGCAAGGACCCCAACGGTCTTGTCCCGCTTTCTCAGGTGGGCAACCATCTGGTCAACTAATGTGCTCTTACCCACCCCGGGGGCCCCTGTAATGCCGATGACATAGGCCTTCCCGGTATGAGGATACAGATCCTTAAGAATCCCCCGCACCTCGGGCATGCCATCATCTATGTCACGGATAAGACGCGCAACGGTCCTGACATCCCCGGCAACAACTTTTTCAACAATATCATTCATAATGAGCTAATCCTGCCTCGGTGTTATGTTATGCTTGACCCACTTAACAATGTCGTCGAGAGGTGTACCCGGGGTAAATACCTCTTTGACCCCTGATTCCTTAAGTCTTTTGATATCATCATCAGGAATGATGCCGCCCCCGCAGACAACTATATCATCCGCCGCTTTTTCACGCAGGAGTTCAACTACAGCAAGGAAAAGGTACTTGTGGGCCCCTGCTAAGCTCGAAAGGCCGATCATGTCCACATCTTCCTGGATGGCGGCCTCTACGATCTCTTCAGGTGTCTGATGAAGCCCCGTATAAACTACTTCAAAACCGGCGTCACGATACGCCCTCGCAATTATCCTGGCCCCACGGTCATGGCCGTCCAAACCAGGTTTTGCAACCATTACCCTTACTCTTCTCTTCTGTTTCATATACGCCTCTTTTCCTCAATCCCATCCGCAGACCCGCCTGCCTCTGCGAGGCACAAGCGGGCAGGTTACGCAGATTTACGCAGATTATTTATAAGCTGGAATCATTCAAGCAAAAATTCCTCATTTCCAATTTCGAGTTTCGAATTTCAAGGGTATCCACCCATCCAGTATTCCCGCTGAAGACGGGGTTTCCGCTACGCTACAACCAGCATCCAGCATCCAGTATCGAGCATCCAGTATCAATCATCAATCCCTAATAGATCCCCGGGTCCCTGTACTCTCCATACACCTTCCTGTAGACGTCACACACCTCCTGGAGGGTGACATTGGCTTTTGCTGCATCAATAAGGGGCTCCATTATATTTTGTTTCCCTGAACAGGCATCCCCTACCTTTTCAAGGCACTCTGCAACCCGCTGATTATCACGTTCAGTCTTGACCCTGTTGGTTTTTTCTATCTGGAGACTTTCGAGTTCTTCGTCTATCTCTAACACCTCTACCGGGATCTCTTCTTCAACGGCATACTTGTTGACACCGACCACTGTTTTCTCTTTTTCATCAATCTGTCTCTGATAGTGATAGGCGGAATCCGCAATCTCCTGCTGAGGGAAGTTTTTTTCTATTGCCGACAACATACCGCCCATATCATCGATCTTCTGTATTATATCGAAGGCCTCCTCTTCCATCTGGTCTGTAAGCGCTTCAACAAAATAAGACCCTCCCAATGGGTCAATCGTATTGGCCACTCCAGATTCCTCAGCAATGATCTGTTGTGTCCTCAACGCAATGGTGGCTGCCTCCTCAGTTGGTATGGCCAAGACCTCATCAAGCGAATTGGTGTGGAGAGACTGGGTTCCGCCCATAATCGCTGCCAATGCCTGAAGCGCCGTCCTTACCACATTATTATAGGGCTGCTGAGCCGTGAGAGTACATCCCGCTGTTTGGGTGTGAAACCTCAGCCACCATGATCTCGGGTCCTTTGCCTTAAACCGACCCTTCATGATCTTAGCCCACATCCGCCTGGCCGCCCTTAATTTGGCGATCTCTTCAAAAAAATCGAGGTGAGAATTAAAAAAGAAGGAAAACCGGGGCGCAAAATCGTCTACATCAAGACCGCGCTCGATGGCCTTCTCTGTGTAAGCAATACCGTCAGCCAAGGTAAACGCCAGTTCCTGCAGCGCAGTGGACCCGGCTTCCCTGATATGATATCCACTGATGCTTATAGTGTTCCACCTCGGGACCTCCTTTGTCCCGAATTCCACAGTATCCTCGATGATCCTAACAGAAGGTACTGGCGGACACATGAAGGTCTTCTGGGCAATAAACTCTTTAAGCATATCGTTCTGGATCGTACCCCCTAATACCTTTCTGTCGATCCCCCTCTTTTCTGCCATGGCGATATACATGGCCCAGATTATTGAGGCCGGAGGGTTGATGGTCATAGAAGTGGTAATCTTGTCAATAGGGAGACCCTCAAAGAGATCCTCCATATCATTGAGGGTATCGATGGCCACCCCACACTTGCCGCACTCGCCCCTTGCCTTGGGGGCATCAGAGTCATAGCCCATCAGGGTCGGCATATCAAAGGCAGTGGAAAGACCTGTCTGGCCCTCTTTTACCAGGAGATGAAAACGTTTGTTCGTATCCTTGGCGCTCCCTAAGCCTGCAAACATCCTCATGGTCCAGAACCGGCCCCGATACATGGACGGCTGGACCCCTCGTGTGAAAGGATAGTCTCCGGGAAAGCCTATATCTGCCGCGAAATCCTGGTCCCTGACATCGGCAGGGGTGTAGATCCTGTTAATTTCCCGATCAGAAACAGTGGAAAACCTGGTTAATCGTTCAGGCTTGGCCCCAAACACCTTGTCCAGATTTTCCTGCCACTTCTTGTTTCCTTTTTCTATGTCATCAAAAATCTTAGCATTAAAGGTCAAGGGCATGGGCACCGCCTTTCGATTGTTGATTGTTGATTGTCGATTGAATATTGCTGGTCTCGCAAAAAGTCGCAAAGTTCGGGATTTGGATTAATGACCTTAGATCTAACTGCTTATAATAATCACCTATTTTTACCCCGTGAAATGCCCCTATTTTTTCTATTTCACTGGGGCCTGAATTCCTAAATCCCTAAATTCCTCAATCCTTAATGAGGTTTTTCGCTATTACCAGACGCATGATCTCATTGGTCCCTTCATATATCTGGCATACCTTGGCGTCTCTCATATGACGCTCCATGGGGTAGTCTTTGCAATACCCGTATCCTCCCAAGACCTGTATGCCTTCAATGGAGGCCCTCATGGCGGCATCCGACGCATACACCTTGGCCATGGCTGCTGCCTTTTCATAAGGCTTCTTATGGTCCTCTAACCACGCGGCCCTGAGCGTAAGGAGTTCTGCGGCATCCAATTCAGTGGCCATGTCCGCCAATTTCCACTGAATTGCCTGGAAAGAGGTGATCGGCTTGCCGAACTGTTCTCTTGTTTTGGCATATTCCACTGCCTCTTCCAACACAGCCCTCCCGATGCCGATCGCCTGAGATGCGATGCCGATTCGGCCCCCGTCCAGGGTGGTTAACATCTGCTTGAAGCCTTCGCCCTCATTTCCAAGAAGGGCGTCAGCAGGCAACCTGGCATCCTCAAAGACCAGTTCTGCCGTTCCAGAGGCAAGGATGCCTAATTTTTCTTCCACCCGTCCCACCTTAAAACCGGGGGTATTATCCAGGTCCACCACAAAGGAACTAATCCCCTTATACCCCTTGCCCTTTTCAGTAACGGCCGCAATCACGCTGTAAGATGACACGTTGCCGCTGGTGATAAATTTCTTTTCACCGTTGATAACCCATTCATCCCCATCCCTGACAGCGGTAGTGCGCATTCCAGCAGGGTCTGAGCCCGCGCCTGCCTCGGTCAAACCGTAGCACCCGATCTTTTCGCCAGCGGCGCAGGGGTAGAGGTATTTTTTCTTTTGCTCGTCCGTACCATATGCCTGGACAGGGAAGCAGTACAGGGAGTTATTCACGGACATTATCGCGCCCGTTGATGCGCATCCCTTGGATATCTCTATCAGGGCGACCACATAACTGACATAATCCATGCCCCCGCCGCCGAATTCCTCTGGCACGGCAATCCCCATCATTTTTAACTCGCCCAACTGCTTGACGATATCTGCGGGATGTTCATGTTTTTCATCAAGCTCGGCGGCCTTTGGCTTGATCTCGGCCTCGGCAAACCGAGCCGCCATCTCTTTTACCATCTGCTGTTCTTCGGTCAAAGCAAAGTCCATTTTAGGTCAATTCCCCCTTAAAATCAGGTTTTCTCTTCTCTAAAAATGCGGTCATCCCTTCCCTGCCGTCAGGGCTCGCCATACACAACCCAAACTGGTCAGTTTCCACTGCGCATGCCGCGCGCAAATCAAGATCATAGCCCCGATCGATACAGCGCTTTACGGCCATCAGTGAAAATCTCCCCTTAGATGCAAGCACCTTGGCTGTCTTCATTGTCTCTTCCCACAGCTTATCAGCGGGAAATACCTTGTTCACTAATCCGATCTCCTTTGCCTCCTGAGCGCTTATGAGGGCACCGGTCATGCAGAGCTCCTTTGCCATCCCCTTTCCGACCAGTCTTGGAAGACGCTGGGTTCCGCCGAAACCGGGGATGATTCCGAGGTTAATCTCGGGTTGGCCGAATTTGGCATCCTCGGAGGCATAAATGAAATCAGATGCCATGGCGATCTCAGTCCCGCCACCGAGAGCAAACCCATTGACGCAGGCTATCACCGGAATAGGGAGTCCTTCCATGCGGAATCCTACCTCGTGAAGGGCAACAGAAAATTCTCTAAATTGAAGGGGAGTGAGGTTGACCATAAGAGAAATGTCAGCGCCGGCCACAAAGGCCTTGTCTCCTTCACCCGTCAGGATAAGCACCCTTACGGATGGATTACTCTCCACTTCATCTAAGGCCTTTTGGATATCTTTGACCATATCGATGCTGATGGCGTTAAGGGCCTTTGGCCTGTTAAACTTAATGACCGCCACATCTCCTTTTGTTTCAAAAATGATATTTTCGTAAGCCATTATTTACCCCCATTGGATTGATGATTGTTGATGGATGATTGATGATTGGCAATCTCCAAAACCTTATACATTTCCTGGCCCCTCAAATTACACATTACAATTGCTTCTTCT
>JAUWPC010000326.1 GCA_030611815.1 Desulfobacteraceae bacterium | reverse complement strand
ACCAGGCCAACAGACCCGGGCAGATTTTTCCTGACATGTTTTTCAGCAGCCATAACGGCCGCCTTGATGTTTCTCCTTCGAAACAGGGGAGTCTCCCTACCGCGATCGCTGAGCATAACCTCGCATTCTCCCAAGATCGTCGGCGCAATTAGAATTGCCCTGCCTCCTGCAAGACCTAAACGATAAATCCCCTTGCCGGTGCCCACCCAGGCAAACCGGGAGAACCCGGACAACTCTGAAGGCGTCTTCAGATCAAGCAGATTGATCCGTTTGCAGCGATACCGCAGATCTGAGAGAGACCTCGCCTCACTGACCGGAACCCAGGGGCGGTAAGTTTCTGCCCAGCCTAAGGCCCTCTGCACTTCGTCCGCAGTATGCCCCTCAAGGTCAAACTCTCCTGAAAGGCCGAAAAGGCCCGGGAGTGTAGTGAGGCTGTGTTCGCGGGTCGCATCCACTATGTCAATGACTGTTACGTTCTCCTTCCCTGGATGGAGCCTGGTCCCCCTGCCGATCATCTGTGTATAGAGGAGTGTGGATTTGGTCGGGCGCGCCAGGATAATTCCCTCCACCGAGGGCTCGTCATAGCCCTCGGTAAGTACCATACAGTTTGCAAGGACTCGAATCCTGCCCCTGCGAAAGTCACTCAGGATTTTAGTCCGCTCTGAATGGTCCATATCACCGGTTACAGCGCCCGCGGGGATGCCCCCAGCATTAAATGCCTTGGCAAGGGAGTGTGTATGGGCCACATCCACACAAAAGCAGAGGGTCTGCCTCTCTTTGAGACGAGAGCGGAATACATCGACCACAAGGCGGTTGCGCTGCTCCACGTTCACGGCCTGTGACAGGTGTGAAACTACAAAATCACCCATACGGGTCTTGACCCGGGATAGATCAACATTAGTCTCGACCCGAAATCCCGCCACCGGTGCAAGATAACCCGCGCCGATCATTTCAGGAAGTGTGCGCGAAAAAACGATCTCCTCGAAGACCGCATCGAGCCCTTCCCCATCGCCGCGTTTGGGGGTCGCAGTGAAGCCCACAATTAGTTTGGCCGTATCCGGTTCAAACACTCCTAAATATTTGAGTATTCTTCGGTAGCTCTTTGCAGTGGCGTGGTGCGCTTCATCCACCACGATCAGGAAGAAGCGATCCGGGTCAAGACGGAGAAGACGCCTCGAATCCTTTCGACCCAAAGTGGGTACACTCGCCACCACCACATGACTGTCCGGGTCAGCGACCCGCCCTGCCTGTTCAATCTCAACACGCAGATCAGGATTTGCCCGCCTCAGCTTATCGCAGGCCTGATCGAGCAGTTCGGCACGGTGGGCCAGCACTAACATCTGTTTCTTCATCCGAAAGTAATTGGGAAATTCGGCAAAGATAACGGTCTTTCCAGACCCTGTAGGAAGGCACGTGAGCTGTCGCCGCACTCCGGCTAAGTACCGGTCCCTGATGGCAGTCAAACATTCACGCTGGTAATCGCGAAGGCTGAAAGAGCTGTTAGAAGCGTCATTTGGTTCCAACTTTGAGTTGATCCTTTATTATTAGGGCTCGGAGTATTGTCTCATTTTTAGACAGGAGACACAAGATGTACTGGATTTTTTTCTTTGCTGCACTGTTTCCGGATGAAACTGTGAAAAACCGAGTGGATAACCAAGGCAGAACATTTTGCAGCTTTTTGTTGCATTCCGCAGTACATTATAGCATGCTGATAGAAAAAATGAGACCTTTTAAAAAAGTTCATTTCCTTCAAAAATCAAGACGCATGTCCTGCTTTAGCGGGATTAACCACCCCAGAGGAATAGGCTTCCCATTCCACGGGGCAGGCAGGAATACATTGAAGTATTTCGAGGATTAAAATTCGAATCTGACGTCCCGCCGGCGGCGGGACGCAAAATAGCCATTTATGAATTGGAAACACGCAGTGCTCACAGTAGAATTTATGCATGGGCAATAGTTTATCAAAGTGCAAAATCACAACTCATTGTAGGAGAACAGGCGAAATGAAGTGGAACACCCTCTATTCGAGTCGTATCGATTCAATGGGACATTCAGATGTTGCTGCAATGTTGAAACTGGCTGAACGGCCTGAGGTCATCTCCTTCGCCGGTGGACTTCCCGATCCGGCAACTTTTCTCCTGGAGGAAATCAAAGAAATCTTTGAAGAGGTTCTCGCCCAAAGGGGACGAGCCGCTTTGGGCTATGGGCCGACAGCCGGCATTTCCCCTTTTAGAGAATGGCTGGCAGAAAATATGACACAGTCAGGCAGACCCTCGAAAGTTGATGAATGCCTGGTGACAACAGGCGGCATTGCAGCTTTAGACCTAATTTGCAAAGTTTTGCTGGATCCTGGCGATATTGTCATTGTAGGCGAACCAGCTTACTTAGCTGCCCTACACGTTATTAAAAGCTATCAGGGTCGCTTTGCCGGTGTTCCATTAGATGATAAAGGAATGCAGCCAGATGCACTGACATCGACGCTTGAAGACCTACAGCGTAAATCATTGCGTCCCAAATTTATCTACTTGGTTCCTTCATTCCAAAATCCATCCGGTGTTACGCTTTCAGAAAAGCGTCGAAAAAGAATTGTTGAAATAGCTGTTGAATATAATGTGCCCATTATAGAAGATGCAGCATACCGTGATCTGCGATTTGAGGGTCAAGCTCCACCATTGCTCGCATCCCTGGACCCAGAGAACGTTATACATATTAATACTTTCTCAAAAATCTTTAGCCCAGGCGTGCGCATAGGTTGGATCACCGCACCGCAAGAATTAATCGAGACTTTGGCATTGGCCAAGCAAGGTCAAGATCAATGTTCTACAACTATCGGACAATATGTAGCTTTGGCTTTCGCTTCAAGGGGGTTGATTGAACAGCAGAAGTCCAGAGCCGTTGAAATTTATCGCCGGAAAAGAGACGCTATGTTGGCCGCCTTAGAGAATTACTTCCCAAAAAGTGCCCACTGGACAAAACCGCATGGAGGTTTTTATACGTGGGTTACCTTACCAAAGGAAATTGACACTGAAGCGCTTTTGCCAAAATCAATCGATGACGCCTCAGTTGCATATGGTGCGGGTCCAGCGTTTTACCACAATCGCAGCGGAAAAGAACACATGCGGCTGTGCTACAGTTACGTGCCTGACTCACAAATTGAGGAAGGCGTTCGTAGGCTTGCAAATCTCGTGTCCGAGGTCCTGGTTGATACAAAATATTAACGAAGATATTGTAAAGGGGTCATCAAATCACCTTACGTGAGTGAAGAACCATGATATCTTGGATAGAAGAACACTGGCCCAAATCTACTATATTTCTCGCCTTCTATTCGACGATATTAATTTTCCTTTTTGTTCTGGAAAAAGACATCGCTCTTTTTCTGATTTGGATACAACTTCCGATCTACTGGTTACATCAATTCGAGGAGTATGTGTTTCCTGGCGGTTTCATTGAAACATTCAATAGACAAGTACTGGGATCCAATGAAAAAGAATGGCCAATGTCAAAAAGGGCGAGTTTTTGGATCAATATTCCAATAATCTATATAGCGTTTCCATTATCAGCCATTCTGGCGGGCACAGTAGATATTTCTATTGGTATATGGACAGCATATTTTTCGATTGTCAATGCGATATCACATGTAGGGATGTTCGTAATAAAATGGAAATATAATCCTGGATGTTTTGTCAGCGCATTTCTAAATATACCTGTCGGCGTGTTTACGGTTTGGTATTTCTACTCAAATGATGTGATATC
>JAUWPC010000038.1 GCA_030611815.1 Desulfobacteraceae bacterium | reverse complement strand
CCACGGCTTCTTCAAACACCCTTTTCAGATGGTCTTCCCCTTTGAAGCTCTCGGCGTATATCTTATTAATGGCCTCGGTCCCTGAGGGCCTGGCCGCAAACCAGGCGCTTTTTGAGACTACTTTGAGGCCGCCGATGGGGGCTCCGTTTCCCGGAGCGTTGGTGAGTTTGGCAGTGATCTTTTCTCCGGCCAACTCCTTTTCCGTAACCATGTCCGGAGATAGTTTTTCCAGGGCGGTTTTCTCTTCGGGAGATGCAGCGATGTCAATACGTTTGTAAAAAGACTTACCGAATTTCTCTTCTAAGTCGCTGTACAGCTCATCGGGGTAGCGGCCCGTCTTCGCAGTTATTTCCAAGGCAAGAAGGCCCATGATGATGCCGTCCTTGTCCGTAGTCCATACAGTGCCGTCTTTTTTCAGGAAAGAAGCTCCTGCGCTTTCTTCGCAGCCAAATCCATAGGAACTGTCGAGGAGCCCGTCTACAAACCACTTAAAACCCACAGGCGTTTCGCAGAGTCTGCGCTTCAGGGATGAGGCCACGCGGTCAATCATGGAGCTTGAGACTAATGTTTTTCCTATGGCGGCCTCGGAATTCCAGTCAGGGCGGTGCTGAAAGAGGTACCAGGCAGCCACGGAAAGATAGTGGTTGGGAGTAAGTAAACCGGCGCCCCGGGTCACAATGCCATGGCGATCGGCGTCAGCGTCATTGCCGAAAGCGACATCAAATTTGTCTTTAAGCCCTATCAGATTTGCCATGGCGTAAGGCGAGGAGCAGTCCATCCGTATCTGACCATCCTTGTCAACAGTCATAAACCCGAAGGTGGGATCGATGAGCTGGTTTACCACCTCTATATCAAGTCCGTACCGTTCCCTGATGGGCCCCCAGAAGTTAATGCCCGCACCGCCTAAGGGGTCTACGCCCGCTTTCAGCCCTGCGCTGGCTATGGCTTCCATATCGATGATGTTTGCCAGGTCTTCCACATACGGGGCCACATAGTCGTATTCTAAGGTGGTGCCGGCGGAAATTGCCCTCTCATAGGGGATCCGACGTACATACTTGATTCCGTCGCGTAAAATCTCGTTGGCCCTCTCTTCGATAATGCGGGTGGTATCTTTATCTGCCGGGCCACCCTGGGGAGGGTTGTATTTAAAACCTCCATCGGCGGGCGGATTGTGGGAGGGAGTGATGACTACGCCGTCTGCCAGGCCGCTTCTCTTTCCACGGTTGTAAGTCAGGATAGCGTGGGAGATGACCGGCGTGGGCGTGTAGCCACCCCCCCTTTGAATCATTACAGTAACTGAGTTGGCAGCAAAGACCTCTAAGGCGCTTGCCATGGCCGGTTCTGACAGGGCATGGGTGTCTATGCCCATATATAGGGGGCCGTTGAAACCCTGTGTATTTCTGTATTCGCAAATGGCCTGGGTAATGGCAAGGATGTGATCTTCGTTAAAGCTGTTCTTGAATGCGGATCCCCGATGGCCGGATGTGCCGAATGCAACTCGCTGTGCCGGATCAGAGACATCTGGTTTGTGGGTGTAATAGGCAGTGACAAGCTTTGGGATGTTCTCGAGAAGTGAACGTGGGGCCGGTTTTCCTGCAAGTTTGGAGACAGGCATGAAGTACCTCCGAAAGATGGTTTGCCAATTTTATAGATGTTTCTCATAGTGATGGTCTCGTAAAAAGTCAAAAAGCGCACGGTTTGGTACCATTACCCTGGGTCTAACTGATTATAATAATTTGTAATTCCTCAATTCCTGAATTCGTAATTGCCCGTAAAAAGGAGTTCTTACGGGCGCATCAATAGTGTAATCCATTTTTATGGGCAATGCATCTACAAAAGTTGTTCGGTTCGGACAATATCAAAAAAACCCTTGTGTTGGCCATCTGCTTTATTTATTCTGATTTATTCTGATTCCACATGTTGTTGCGCAAGTCCGAACCCTTACTCTGCCGTTTTATGGAGTTTTTTTTGATGAGTTCGATCAAGCTTTTGAATCGTACGAAAGAAATCCTGAAGATACTCTATCCAGGAGAGGATGTTAACAGTATACTTAATGATCTTAAAAGTATTCTGTCTAAGTATGAAAACAATGAGACGATTCTTGCGAAAAGAAAGAAATATAATGATCAGATCGTGCTCAACGAGGACGATGCGATCTTGATTACCTATGCCGACTCTATCCAGAAAAGAGGGGAAAAACCGCTCTGCACACTTCACGGGTTTTTGACTAACCACGTAAAATCTGCTGTTACCTGCGTGCATATACTCCCTTTTTTCCCGAGCAGTTCAGATGGAGGATTTTCCGTTATTGATTACAGGGATGTTGACCCAAAATTTGGCTCTTGGGAGGATATCCGGAACATTGGAAAAGGCTACCGTCTAATGGCCGATCTCGTTATGAACCATGTTTCAAGCCGATCGGAGTGGTTTCAGGGATTCTTGCGGGGGGATGAACGATATCGTGACTATTTCTTGAGCTATGACAATCCTGTGGACATGCCAGGGGTATTTCGACCCCGCGTACAACCCTTGTTGACGGGGTTCGATACTGCCATGGGTAAGAAGTATGTGTGGACAACATTTAGTGAGGACCAGGTAGACCTGAACTTTCATAATCCGAAAGTTACTTTAGAGATCCTCGATGTCTTTATGTTTTACCTTTCACAGGGGATTGAGATTATCCGGCTGGATGCAATCGGGTATGTTTGGAAAGAGCCCGAGACCAGTTGTGTGAACCTGCCCCAGACACACGAGATGGTCAAACTCCTCAGGACCGTGGCTGAATACATTGCTCCTTACACTATCATTGTAACAGAGGTAAACTTTCCCTATAAGTATAACGTGTCATATCTGGAAACAAGACATGAGGGTAATATGGCCTACCATTTTTCCTTGCCTCCGCTTGTGATCGACGGTTTTATTAGGCAGGACGCCTCAATTCTTCAGGAAGAGACTAAGCGGATCCGGCAGGATCTCCTCTTTTTCAACTTTCTCGCATCCCATGATGGCATAGGGCTGTTGGGCGCAAAGGAGATACTCCCCCCACCCTGTTTTGAGGGATTGCTTGAAACAACAACCGGGCATGGAGGGCTGATATCATACAAGGCAACACAGCAGGGCGAAGTGCCCTATGAGCTGAACATAACTTATTATGACGCGATCAACGACCCTTCAAACCCGGATCTGGAGGTCGACATCAGGCGTTTCATGGCTGCCAATGCGATTATGCTTGTGGACAAGGGGGTCCCCGGTATCTATATTCATTGTCTCTTAGGCTCCAGGAATTATTTAGAAGGCGTGAAAGAGACCGGTATGAATCGCATGATCAATCGCGAAAAACTCTCAGCCGAGGAAGTTTTTAAGGATCTCTCGGATCCTGGGTCTCTGAGATATAAGGTGTTAGAGGAATTCCTTCACCTTTTGAATGTGAGAAAAGAGATTCAGGCGTTTCACCATTCTATGGAGAGAGACGTGCTTCAATCGGACAAAAGACTGTTTGTCATAGAGAGGATATGCAAGGGGAAAAACCTTCTTGCTGTGGTAAACGTGAGTGACGATAGGATAAAACTGCCTCAATACAAAGGGATGACCGATCTTATCAGCAAAACCGTATTTGAGGGAAGTGTTGCGCCGTACGGCGTCTACTTTCTCCAATAGTTGATGGCGTCGTAAAAAGTCCCATCTACTGCGTTGCAGTGATTTTTCAGGCTCTCAACATACTACATGTATGCCTTCGACCCTGAAAAATCACTACGCTTTGTATATGGAAATTTTTACTTAGCCATTTATAGCGAAAATTGGACTTTTTACGAGTTCATCAATAGTTGATAAAAGAAACGTGTAATTGTGCGAGACAGGAGTCAGGAGTCAGAAAAACGAGTATCCCCGCTCAAACGGGATCTTCGACCAGCAACAAAGCCCAGAGGTCGGAGGTCAGAAGTCAGAAGTCAGAAAAACGGGCATCCAGTATCCAGAGTTGTAGGCGTAAGGCATAAGGTTCAAGGCCTTTTGGTCTTTCAATCAACAATCAACAATCAACAATCCCAAGGGGTATCCAGATCCAGTATCCAGCATCCAGTATCCAGCATCCAGGATCAATATATCACGGGGGTAAGGGGAGTATGCGTGTAACAAGTATCCAGCTTGAGATCAAAGAGAGGTCCAAAGAAGAGAATCTCGAGTCTGTCCTGAGACTTCTCAGTAAGGCACCTGAAAGCGATTTGATATTGCTTCCCGAATTGTGGCCCTGCGGGTATTTTTCATTTGATCGCTACCGACGTGACAGCGAACCGGTAGATGGCCCAACTGTTTCGGCATTGCAGGAAAAGGCAGCAGAATTAAAGACGCACGTTCTGATGGGAAGTATTGTCTTGAGACAAGGGGAAGAGCTGTTTAATGCCACCCTTCTTTTGGACCCTCATGGCCGGATTATTGCCGAATACCGCAAGATACATCTTTTTGGCTATCAATCCGAAGAGAGAAAACTTCTTAGTCCCGGAAAAGAAGCGGTCGTCGTGGATACACCCTGGGGTAAAGGGGGGATAACAACATGCTACGATCTTCGTTTCCCTGAACTTTATCGTAAGATGGTTGATAAGGGTGCAGTTTTTTTTATGATTCCGTCCGCATGGCCTAAATTGCGATTAGATGCATGGATCCTGTTTAACCGAGCAAGGGCCCACGAGAATCTGGCCTATGTTTTCTCCTGTAACTGTGCAGGTTCCAGCGCGGGGAAACCATTCGCAGGCCACAGCATGATAGTTGATCCATTGGGTAGAGTGGTTGCTGAAGGAGGAGAAAAGGGGTGTATTGTATCGTCAGAGATTCAACCTGATTTTGTCAAGGCCGTACGAGAGGATTTCAGTGCACTTGATGACAGGGTTTTTTGATTGACAACGGGTATCTCCTTGCTTTTCATGTGTTTGACAAGATTCTGTATGAAGTTTTTCAAATGGTTTCCCGCCTTTATCGATTGAATCCCCGAAAATCCCCTCTTGCTGGGAGGTTAAGAGCGATGGAATAGGCGGCGTGTTCACTTTTTGCTTGCATTTCATCACGTTATTGTTTATAGAAACAATGTTTTTTAGATTTGGTCGCTTGGAATCACTGTGCGGGGGCTGGAGAGGACGAAATAACTGCCACATTTGAAATTTGTTTTTGGATTCATACTCTTAATCGTACTCTTAATCATAATCGTTTTGAGTAAGATTACGATTATGTAAGAGTATGAAATAGGGAAGTTATTTCGTTCAGACACTATTTGGAAGGATAACCTCAAGATCTGTTTCTTTAACACAATATATTCAATTGCGTTGATAATTTAAGTGAAGATTTTATGAGGCATCTTGAGAAGTGGCCCTTTACTTCGGATGCCTTATTTTCTTTGATGGACAGTTGACACCCATGTAAAAAATACTTTTTTACATGCATTGAGGAATTTAGGAATTGAGGAATTGCGAATTATTATAATGAATTAACCTCAAGAGGATCACTCGAAATCCTGGACTTTTTGACTTTTTAGGAGACCATCAACAATTAATATGAGAACTTTTTCCATGCGTTTGAAAGATAAATCAGCCGAGCAGCTTGAGGCAGAATCCTTAACCGCCCGGGATGCCTTAGAATACCTGAAGGTTGGTGGGTTAGACAGGGTAGTGGGCGTAAAGGTTAACGGGGAGCTTCAGGATTTATCAACAGAGATAGAAACCGAAGTCGAATTGGAGCCTGTCTATTTAGCTTCCGAGGAGGGCCTCGAAATACTCCGGCACAGCACATCTCATGTGATGGCAATGGCTGTTAAGGAACTTTTCCCGGGTGTAAAGGTCACCATAGGCCCGTCCATTGAGAATGGGTTTTATTACGATTTTGATTATGATCGTCCGTTCAAGGAGGATGATCTCCCCGGAATTGAAGAGAAGATGAAGGAGATTATCAAGGCCAATCTTCCCTTTGTTAGAAAAGAGATAAGCAGCCGGGAAGCGGTCGATTTCTTCAAGGGCCAGGCCGAGGATTACAAAGTCGAATTGATCAATGACCTGGGGGTTGAGAGCGTCTCTGTTTATACCCAGGGCAGCTTCACGGATCTGTGCCGGGGGCCGCATATCCCTTACACGGGGATAATTAAGGCCTTTCAACTGACCAAGGTGGCAGGCGCTTACTGGAGGGGCGATGAAAACCGGCCCATGCTGAGCCGGATCTACGGTGTGGCCTTTGCCGATAAGAAGAGTTTGAAAAAGCACCTGCACAGACTCGAAGAGGCCAAAAAAAGAAACCACACCAAATTAGGACCCCAACTCGGGCTTTTCAACACCTATGAAGAGATTGGGGCCGGGATGATCGTCTGGCACCCTAAGGGCGCTATGCTGAGGCATATCTTGGAGGAGTTTGAGATAAGCGAGCATTTGAGAAAGGGTTATGAGTTGGTGCGAGGCCCTCAGATCTTGAAGACTGACCTGTGGAAAAAATCGGGTCACTTCGAGAATTACCGGGAGAATATGTATTTTACAGAGATTGATGAGCAGTCCTACGGCATCAAGCCGATGAACTGTCTTGCTCATATGCTTATTTATGGCTCCAAGTTGAGAAGTTACAGGGACTTGCCAAAGCGTTATTTTGAATTAGGCACGGTCCACCGGCATGAACGTTCAGGTGTCTTGAACGGCCTTTTCAGGGTGCGAGAGTTTACCCAGGATGATGCCCATATTATCTGCACACCGGAGCAGCTCAACAGTGAGATAAAAGGAGTCCTTGCATTTGTAAAGGAGATGATGGGTGTTTTCAAATTCAAGTATGACTTGGAGATCAGCACCCGCCCGAAAAAATCGATCGGCACAGATGAAGACTGGGAGATGGCTACAAAGGCTCTGATCGAGGCGATGGATGATGATCATCTGCAGTATGTTATCAATGAGGGAGACGGGGCCTTTTACGGTCCTAAGATTGATGTCAAACTCGAAGATGCATTGGAAAGAAAGTGGCAGTGTGCCACCATACAGTGTGATTTTACGCTTCCTGAAAAGTTCGATCTCCATTATATTGGCAAAGACGGCGAAAAACACCGGCCCGTAATGATCCATCGGGTGATTTTAGGGGCCATTGAGAGGTTTATTGGGATCCTGATAGAACACTATGCAGGCGCATTTCCCACATGGCTTTCACCAGTGCAAACTACCGTACTCACGGTAACCGACAGGAATATCTCCCATGGGGAGAAGATGTTGAGGGCCTTGAAAAATGCGGATATCAGAGTTGAGGCCGATTTCAGGAATGAGAAATTAGGTCTTAAGGTTAGAGAGGCTCAAATAAAGAAGATCCCTTATATGTTGATTATTGGGGATAAAGAATGCGATAATAACGGGATAACCCCGAGGCAGAGGAGCGGTCAAAATCTTTCGCTTATGAGTGCGGAGGAGTTTATTGACCTGATTGTTGAAGAATCTAAACAAAGGAGGTAATGACCATAAGAAAGAAATCTGATGACGTCAGGATAAACGAACGGATCCGTTCGAGTTCGGTGCGATTGATCTCTGCTGAAGGAGAGCAATTAGGCATCTTATCGATTCGTGATGCCATACAAGTGGCTAAAGATGGCGGGCTTGACCTTGTAGAGGTTGCGCCCAATTCAGATCCCCCGGTTTGTCGGGTTATGGACTATGGGAAATTCCGGTACCAGGCAAGCAAAAAAGTGCAAGAGGCTCGAAAGAAAAGCCGGGGCGGTCAGATGAAGGAGATTAAACTCCGGCCCCACACCGAGGATCACGACCTGGGCTTCAAGATCAAGAACCTCAAAAAGTTCCTCGAGAAGAAGCATCGGGTTAAGATAACGGTCTTTTTCAGGGGGAGAGAGATGGCCTATATGAATGCTGGCGTGGAACTCCTGAAGCGGGTAGCCGAAGAGATATCTGAGGAAGGAACAGTAGAACAGCCTCCTACCAGGGAGGCAAGAAATAGGATGACAATGGTCATTATCCCAAAATAATGAATTCCGGGAATGATCCTGATGTGGTTCATGAATTCCAAATCTTTATATGATTTTATATAATTCCTGAATCCCTAAATTTGCAATGCCTAAATTAATGCTCTAACCGGTATCAGGGCATAAATGGCATTGAATTGAAAACAGCGAATTGTGGATGCAAAAGCCTGTACCCATGTGTTTACTCTTTGAAGGGAGCGCAGGCGGGATGTTCAACAGGGCAGGGGAGTGCTGAGCAAGGTTCTGGGAGATAGAGAAGAGGGATTTTGTGGCGTTATGAAGGTCATTGCTGTGGATGGAGGTAAGAAATGCCAAAGATCAAGACAAACCGTGGTGCGGCCAAGAGGTTTAAGACCACGGGTTCGGGTAAGATTGTGAGGAACAAGGCCTTTTCAAGTCATATCCTCACCAAAAAGAGTACAAAGAGGAAGCGGAATCTTAGAAAATCAGGGTTGGTGGATTCTACCAATTTGAAACAGGTGGCCAAGCTGATTCCCTACGGCTGAACGATCTATTTCGAAACTGGAAACTGGAAATTTGAAACTTGGAGATACTCTTTTAGTTTCTTTCCGTTTTTGCGGTTAGGGGAAGTCCCATATCTGTTTTAAAAAGATGGAGATTCTTTAAAGTTACCCGAGTTTCAAGTTTCAGATTTCAAGTTTCATTAATACAACAAAGAGGTAATGCGATGCCAAGAGTAAAGAGAGGCTTTAAGGCCAGGAGAAGAAGAAAAAAGATATTAAAGGCTGCGAAAGGTTACAGGGGAGGGCACAGCACGCAGCTCAGGACCGCTGATACGGCTGTCAGCAGGGCCGGAATGTATGCCTACCGCGACCGGAGGACACGGAAGCGGGATTTCCGCAGCCTCTGGATTGTAAGGATCAATGCCGCTGCAAGGGAAAATGGGCTATCGTACAGTCGTCTCATTGGAGGTCTCCAAAAGGCGGGTATTCTCTTAGACCGAAAGGTGCTTGCTGATATGGCTATCCACGATCCGGCGGCCTTTTCCCGGTTGTCAACTATGGTCCAGTAGTCCGCTTCATATTTCCCAATAGATAAGCTGATGAAAGAGCAAATCCTTGAACTGGAAGAACGTGCCTTAGAGGAAATCGGGGCGGTCGATGATCCGTCTGAACTCGAGAAATTCAGAATCAAGTATCTCGGCAAAAAGGGTCAACTCACCTCGATAATGAAGAGTGTGGGAGGGTTGCCGTCTGATGAACGTCCCAAGATTGGAAAATTAGCCAACCTTGTCAAGACAAATCTGTCTAAGCGCTTCCAGGAGGCGAAGGAGTCTCTACTCTCCGGTAAGGTGGGTCGCCATGGATTCATTGACGTTACACTGCCTGGCAGAGAGCCCACTTTTGGACACCTGCACCCCATCACATTGGTAATAAAAGAGGTCTGCGAGATTTTTTCGAGGATGGGATTCAGGGTGGTTAAGGGACCAAATGTAGAATTAGATTATTATAACTTCGAAGCCCTCAACATCCCTAAAGATCATCCTGCCAGGGATATGCAAGACACCTTTTACATATCCGATAATGTTGTCTTGAGAACCCACACTTCTCCCATCCAGATCCGTGTTATGGAAACCCGGCAACCCCCAGTGAGTATCATTGCGCCCGGAAAGGTCTACAGACGTGATTCAGACGTTTCACATACCCCCATGTTCCATCAGGTAGAGGGGCTTTTAGTGGATAAAGACGTCAGTTTCGGTGATTTGAAGGGGACTCTCACGAGCTTTGTTCGCCAGATGTTTGGCCGTGATACCCGGCTTCGTTTCAGACCCAGCTTTTTCCCCTTTACAGAGCCGAGCGCTGAGGTGGATATCCTCTGTGTATTATGCGGAGGGAAAGGGTGCAGGACCTGCTCCCAGACCGGATGGTTGGAGATATTAGGTTCCGGTATGGTTGATCCTGAGGTGTACCGGTTTGTTGATTATGACGCCGATATTTACTCCGGTTTTGCCTTCGGAATGGGCATTGAGAGGATTGCCATGCTCAAGTACGGAATAGATGATATCCAGTTATTTTTTAAGAACGATATGCGGTTTTTGAGGCAGTTTTGACGGAAGGCACATATGAAGGTAAGTCTAAACTGGATAAAAGAATATGTAGACGTTGAGATGCCACCTGATGAGCTTGGCTATCTCTTGACAATGACAGGCTTAGAGGTGGAAGGTCTTGAGGCTGTCGGTCAAGGTCTTGATGATATTATCGTAGCTAAGATCCTGAAAGTTGCACCTCATCCCAATGCTGACCGTCTCTCCATCTGCAGCGTGGATACCGGACGGGAGAGGGTAGAAGTAGTCTGTGGGGCTCCCAATGTTGCAGAGGGCGCCTTAGCGCCATTAGTCTTGGCTGGTGGAAAACTCCCGGACGGCACCCGGATGAAAGAAAGCCGGATCAGGGGAGAGGTCTCAAGAGGGATGCTCTTAGCCGAGGATGAGATGGGTCTCACGGATGATCATACCGGCATAATGATTCTCACCCCGGACCTGACTCCGGGCGCCTCGTTGCTGTCGGCCCTCCCATTTCCTGACTGGGTCTTTGACCTAAGTATCACGCCAAACCGCCCTGATTGCGCCAATGTATTGGGGATAGCAAGGGAGATTGCGGCTGTAACAGGAAAAAGACTCAGGAAACCGGAAATTGAGTTGGAGGAGAGCGGGCCGGCAATTGAGGACCTCACAAGCATCACGATCATGGACCCCGATGGTTGTCCCCGTTACGCCGCAGGCATTATCCAGGATGTTGAATTGGGTACGTCTCCTTTCTGGATGAGATACCGGCTTTATCAGTCCGAGATCAGGAGCATCAGCAACTTGGTTGATGTGAGCAATTATGTGATGTTAGAGATGGGTCAGCCCCTGCATGCCTTTGATTATGATCGTCTGAGGGAGAACAGGATTGTGGTCAGGCGGGCTGAAAAGGGGGAGACCTTTACTACTTTAGACGGAGAGACCAGGAGACTTAATCACGAAAACCTCATGATCTGTGATGGAGGGCGGGCCGTGGCCTTAGCCGGGATCATGGGTGGACTTAATTCGGAGATCTTTGCCGGAACTCGGAATGTTTTGGTGGAGAGCGCTTTTTTTGACCCGGTGACCATTCGCAGGGGTTCAAAACATTTGGGCGTTTCCACAGAGGCCTCCTATCGTTTTGAAAGAGGCGCTGATATTGGGGGGGCTACCACTGCCCTCAAGCGGGCAGTTTCTCTTATGTGCCGGTTGGCAGGAGGAAAGGTTGCCAGGGGTATCATAGATAATTATCCTAAAACCCTCACACCTCCTGTTATTCATTTCCGGAAAGACAAGACGAATCGAATTTTGGGCACCTCCATTTCAAAGGATGTCATGAAGGGGTATTTTGAGGCACTTGAGATGGAGGTCCATGATGTAAATGGAAATGCATTGAAGGTCAAACCGCCATCGTTCAGGGTGGATATTAAACGGGAAGTGGATCTGATTGAAGAGGTGGCAAGGTTGTATGGGTTCGACAAGATACCTCTTACCTATCCGAGTATCAGACCTTCAGAAGAAGGGGACGCTCCGGCAATCCTGATCCGGGATCGGATAAGATCAGTAATGAGAGCTTCGGGTTTTACTGAAATCATTACCTATAGTTTTATCTCTCCTGATTCTGCTGATATGCTCGGCGCTGAGGAAAATAGCGATTTGAGGTTATTTACCAGCCTCATGAATCCCCTTACTGTTGATCAGTCTGTGCTCAGAACTTCTCTGGTCCCTGGACTTATGGCCACGGTCAAAACCAACATGCTTCATGAGGGAAGGGGTCTGAGGCTTTTCGAGTGGGGTAAAACGTTTATCCGGAAAGATGGGGATCAACAGCCCATTGAAAAGATCTGTTTGGCCGCGATAATGACTGGTTTGTGTCAGGAAAAATCATGGCATGATGATGAGAGGCATTGCGATTTCTATGACATAAAGGGCGCGGTGGAGGCCCTTTTGAAGGCCTTAGGTCTTGAAGGTGTTCGTTTCCAGAGGAAGAATGGCTTTTCGGGACTTGACCCGGAGGTTTCATCAGGGATATACTGTTCGGACAGGCTTATCGGACAGGTGGGGAAGGTTGCTTCAAGTGTGATTGAGGCCTATGACCTGAAAAACGAGAGGGCATATCTTTTTGAACTCGATGTAGAAGCCCTCTTGACGCTCCTTTCCGTGGCGAGAGAATTTTGTTCCTTTCCCAAATTTCCCGCTGTCTTCAGGGATATCTCACTTCTCGTAGAAAGGCGGATAGAGAGTGCAAAAATTATTGAGATCATCAGGAAAGAGGGGGGCGAGCTGTTAGAATCTGTCCAGATTTTTGATCTTTATGAGGGAGAGAAGGTCGATCCCTTAGAAAAGGCCATAGCATTCAGGATATCCTATAGATCTGCCCACGAAACCCTTGAGGGTGAAAAAATAAACAGTTTGCATGAGTCCATTATTGACAAGATCAGACATGAGACAGGGGGAAGATTGAGGGAGGGCTGAGACAGTGGTCCAGATTCCTGACAACAGACGATATTTCCGTATTGGAGAGGCGAGCCGTATTGTTGGTGTTGAACCATACGTCTTGAGATACTGGGAGAGCGAATTCCACCAACTGAAGCCCAGTAGGGCTGACTCCAAACAAAGGACCTACCAGAGAAAGGATTTAGAAACTCTTCTTGAGATAAAGAGGCTGCTCTATGAGGAAAGAATGACCATTGAGGGCGCCAGGCTGCGCCTGAAAAGGGAAAAGGCCAAAGGATCGACTGTTTCGTACCCCTTTGTTAAGGAGATAAGGGGAGAGCTGTACGAGATATTGGAGATGCTCAGATAGGTGTTTCGTTCCAGTTTGCGTGGAGGCGGCAGTCTGCGGTGGCTAATGAGACTTTGGATCAAAACAAAGCTCTAATGCTATCTTTTTGATCTTTTATTTATCCTCTCACGAAGAACACCAGATGTCTTAAAGACAACCACTCTCCTTGCCCTCAACTGGAGATCTTGACTGGTTTGAGGATTCCTACCCCTCCTTGATGACTTTTTTTTGACTACAAACTTCCCGAAACCACTGATCAGGAGGTCTTCCCCATTTTCCAGGGTCTCTTTAATGACCTCGAGGAGACCCTCCGCCACAGTTCGGGATTGACTTTTGCTGAGTCCGACCTGATGATAAATAGTGTCAATGATGTTTTCTTTGGTCAGGGCCACCTTTGATCCTCCTCATACTATGCCGTAGGGTAAAATCAGATAAGTCTCAAATTTTCAGGGAGAAATATGGCTTATGCTGGCAGTGGTGTCAAGCATTTTTTGCCTGTAAGAATTTTTCTTTTAATTTCTCATTTACGAATTCCGGAACAAGCCCGCTTATATCCCCCCCAAAACTTGCGGCCTCCTTGATGATTGTGGAACTGATGTAAAACCATTTGTAGTCGGTCATCAGAAAAACAGATTGGACATCTCTGTTCAATTTTCTGTTCATGAGCGCCATCTGGAATTCGTATTCAAAGTCAGAGAGGGCCCGGATCCCCCTCAGGATGATGTTTGATTTCTTTTGAATTACATAATCTACCAATAATCCGCCAAAGGTGTCCACTTCTATGTTTGGGGTGTCTTGTAAGGCCTGCTTAATCATCGATATCCTCTCATCAATGGAAAAGAGGGGGGCCTTTTTTGGATTGTTCAAAATGGAAATAATCAACTTGTCAAAGATTTCCAATCCCCGCGTTACAATGCTCAGATGCCCATTCGTTATAGGGTCAAAAAAGCCGGGATAAATAGCGATTTTTTTACACATTTTTAAGCCTCATACAGGTTTCGCTAAGTGGTTGATAAAATAAAATTAAGGAATCAGGTGATTCGTCAATTTCCAAATTCCTCAATTCCTGAATTCATAAATATTTATTTTTGTGTCTCCATATACTCGGGCATCCACCATTTCAAGGCTGGGAAAAGAGAGGGGCAGGCTCGCGGCCTTGCCAGATTCAACAACTACACGTGCCCCGTTTGAAAGCCTTTTACCCTTTGAAAGTCCTGCAAGTATAGGGGTTGCCAGATTCTTGGAGTAAGGTGGATCAAGGAAAACAAGATCAAATTGTTTCATCAAAAGGGGGTGTCCCCAGGGTATCCCCCCTCTTGCTAAATCCCTCCGAAGGGCCATTCCTGAATCCCGGTAACCGCATAAGTCAATATTTTTCTTAATCAAGTCAATCGATTCCCGGAGCCTATCAATAAAAACGGCATACCCTGCGCCTCTGCTCAGGGCCTCTAAGCCGAGACTTCCTGTCCCCGAAAAAATATCAAGCACACTGAGCCCCGAAAGATCCTGGCCCAATATATTGAAAATGGCTTCTCGAACGCGGTCAGAAGTGGGCCGGATCAAAAGACCCTTAGGGGTTGAGAGAATCCGGCCCTTTACCCGTCCGCCGGTAATTCTCATCTTACTCCTTTTCAACTGTAGGAGTCTCTTTTAAGAGAGTGTCCTCCGTGGCCTTCTTTTTCCTAAGACGATACAGGGTAATGGCAGGACCCGACAAGATGTACGTAACAATGATGAAAAAAAGCATAATCTTGGGTTTATACGCCACAACCACAAGCACTAAAATGGTGGCCACCAGGACATTAAACGGTTTTTGTTTTTTCAGCTCAAATTCCTTAAAACTGGGATAACGTATGGAACTCACCATCAAAAAGGATAAAATATAGACCAATATAATGATCAGAATATGCTTTAATTGGGGCAGCCCCCCTACGGCCGTTGTGAAGAGAACCAGGGAAGCTATAAAGCACGCTGCTGCAGGAATAGGCAACCCTTTGAAGAAGTTGGAGTCGACATAGTTTTTTTGCACGTTAAATCGAGCAAGTCTCAAGGCGCCGCATATTACATACATAAAGCAGGCTAACCATCCCAACCGACCGAATGGCTCCAGTGCCCATTGAAAGGCCAATATCCCTGGCGCAACCCCGAAGGCAACTAAATCCGATAGGGAATCGTATTCAGAGCCGAACAGGCTGGTGGAGTGGGTGAGCCGTGCTATCTTCCCATCAAGGCCATCAAAGACGAATGATATAAGAATGGCAATCGCAGCGGTTTCATACCTCCCCTGTATAGCGGCAATTATGGCAAAAAAGCCGCTAAACAGGCTGGCGGAGGTAAGAAGGTTGGGGAGTATATAAATTCCCCTCTTTCCAGTTCCCTTAGGCCTTTTTTTTCGCTTCGATTTCATGATATAGCCTTCAAGAAAATGTTTTTGGTTTCTTGGACAGGCACTTTTTTGTTTTTCAATTATTTTTCAATCAACAATCAACAATCATCAATCCTGCAGATATCCTATGACGGTTTCACCTGCCTTGACCTTTTGACGCACCTGGATGGTTGTTTTACTCCCTTCGGGCAGATAGACCTCTAATCTGGAGCCAAACCTTATAAGACCGAATCTCTGACCGGCGCTTACACGATCTCCTTTTTCGATCCAGCATGCTATTCGTCTTGCTATGAGACCCGCGATTTGTACAAAAACAACCTTTTTGGCATCAGGGGTCTGTAAGGCTATTTCGTTTTTTTCGTTCTGTTTTGAGGCCTTATCTAAGTTTGCGGAAAAGAATTTGCCAGGGTGATATGTGAT
>JAUWPC010000221.1 GCA_030611815.1 Desulfobacteraceae bacterium | reverse complement strand
TTTTTGCAAGATCAAGGAAGACGAAGATTTTAACCACAGGAATACGTTGGAGTATTTCGAGGATTAAAATTTAAGTCTGACGTCCCGCCGATGGCGGGATGAAAAATAGCCATTTATGGGTCGACACGAAATAGCGCTATGGAATCGAATATACCCTCGAAGATCAGCTATCAACCCATTGGCATTATTCATACCTCTTTTAGCAACATTGAAGGTATGCCGATTCAGCCTGTAGGAGCTGATAAAATCCGGGGCACTGTTGAGATATTTGAAGAATATTCCGAAGGGCTGAAGGACCTTGGAGGATTTTCCCACATTATCCTGCTCTATCATTTCCATCAGGCCCAATCTGCGAAACTCATTGTCACCCCGTTCTTGGATTCCCTTCCGCACGGGGTTTTTTCCACAAGAGCGCCGAGGCGGCCCAACCCGATTGGTCTGTCTGTTGTGAGATTACTGGAGGTTGAGCAAAACATCCTGCGCATTGAAAACGTGGACATTCTAAATGATACCCCTTTACTGGACCTCAAACCCTATGTTCCGGAGTTTGATCAACATCCGGGGGAACGTATAGGATGGTTGAAGCAAGCTAAAGGGCAGGTTGAAAATACGAAATCGGATGATCGATTTGTCTGACGAAACAGCATCGCCTATCGGCACATGGCCTGTCTTTCATTCACTGCAGTAGACGTTCCTTTTGGCGGCGGGGCCTGATAAATGACTTTGGAAATCTCTCTTAACATCTCGACCATTTTCTGCCGTAAAATAAAGATCTTAATTGTTATAACTTCTGTTTTTGGGGTGCTGTTTGGCACGGGCTGCGGGTTTTTTGCTACTGTCCCTTTCACCCTTTCCGAGATGAAAACCTATTTGGTCGGGGAAGAAGAAAGCCTCTCATACCCGCTTGATCTGGTTCTTCAAGCAACCGTCTTCGACCTGGACCGAATGGGCTTTGACATTCAAAGAGTCGAGAGGTTTAATCAAAAGGGCCTGGTCTACGCTGCCTGGCAAGGCACCTCAGTCAGCCTTTCAATGGAAAGTATTACTCCAACCCTGACTAAGGTCATTTGCACGTTCAAAAGATCCGATACGATGCGGGAGTACTCTTCAGAAAAGGAGTTATACAACAATATTCGAGACACGCTTAAGCTGAAACAGTTGCCAAACAGAAAAACCCTTTTCAAAAAGATGATTACCGTGCATCTTTCAAATGATAATAACTCGCCGGTCATAGCCTATTTAGGAAGAGGCAGTAAGACAGAAATTGTCAGCAGGTCCGGGGAATGGGCCGAGATAGCCCTTATGGATAATTGTACTGGATATATAGCATTTAGATACTTAGGGCGAGGCGTTCCCATAGGGGAATGATAAAGTGAGACCTTTGAAAAATGCTCAACTTTGGTCAAGGTCAAGGAAGGCGAGGATTTTAACCACAGGAAAATATTGAATATTTCGAGGCCCGCCGCGGCGGGATGAGCCTGACGCTGAGATTGGGCAGATAAGCGCAGACTTCGAAAGGGGGCGTTTTTCAAAGGTCTCAAAGGGTTATATGTTTTCAGGAGTACTGGTTGTAAAAACCTCCCTGGTATGGTAAAAAGTAACCCGTGAACGCCTACCTTATTTGAAAGGCAGAATAGATGGCAAAGGAATTATGGACAGTAATTGAGGTATTGGAGTTTTACCAGATTGAAGAGAGCTTTCTCAGACATTTGGAGGAAGAGGAGATCGTATGCCCTACTTGCAACAAGGGCCTTTCAACCAGACTTTTTCACACTAACGAGCTGGAAAAACTCCGGGTTGCAAAAATTCTCATGGAGGATATGGACGTAAATCTGTCGGGTGTTGAGGTCATCCTTCAAATGAGAAAGAATATGATTGAGATCAGGAGACAATTTGACGCCATTTTAGAGGACCTTGCCAGGCAAATGCAGAAAACCCTGAAGAGAAACCTCAAATTCTGATACCGCTTCTCACATCCTTTTCATAGAACCCATCCATCTTCTTGACCGTCTCCAGGATCTCTTTGTCATCCGTTATGGGCACCTTAATAACCAGTTTGACCATAAGGTTTCCCCTCTGCTTCGTCTTGACATTGGTTGCCCCTTTCCCTTTCAGTCTGAGGGTCTGACCGCTCTGGCTGCCCGGCGGTACCGTTAGCTTAACCTGACCGTCAACGGTGGGAATATTAATGGATCCCCCTGCAATCGCCTCCCCGACGGTTACCGGCACTTCCATTAGAAGGTCATCCCCCTCTCTCTTGAGGAAGGGATGTGGTTTTAGGTGAATTATCAGGTAAAGATCCCCCGGCTTGCCACCGTTCAAGCCCGGCTCGCCTTTGCCTGCCACACGAACCTTGGAACCCTCCCTAACACCTCGCGGGATGGTCACCCTGATCTTTTCCGTTCCGAGGATCTGGCCGTTCCCCCCGCACTGAGAGCAGGGCTTTCCTGTTTGACCGTGCCCGTGGCAATGAGGACAGGGTTTAGTAAAGTGCATGGGGCCTTCTGCCACATCCTGCCGGCCAGAACCTCCGCAAAGGGAGCAGGGGACTATAGTGGAATTTGGATCGGTTCCGGTACCCTGGCATCCCGGACAGACCTTTACCTTTTGCATGGCCAGTTCAGTTTCAAAACCTCTTAGAGCAGAGACAAGATCAATGGCCATATCGTGTTGGACATCCCTCCCCTTACTGGCCATTGTAGTTTTGAAACCATCTCGTCCCATACCGGCCCCAAAGAGGTCCCCGAAGATATCCTCATAACTCTGATACCGGCCGAACCCTTCCCCTTTCTGGGGCCTGCCAGATTGCTGAAAAGAACTCCACTCAGAATATTGCCTCGCTTTTTCAGCGTCAAACCCTGTATGGAGGCCTTCTTCCCCGAATTCGTCATACAATTTCCGCTTTTCTTCGTTACCGAGACAGTCGTAGGCCTGGGAAATCTCCTTGAATTTCTGCTCTGCTTCCTTGTTTCCCGGATTGATGTCAGGATGCCATTTCCTGGCCAATTTGCGATACGCCTTTTTTATCTTTTCTTGAGGAGCGTCTTTAGAAACACCCAGAATTCCGTAAAAGTTTTCAGACATGAAAGATACCGCCTAATTCGGTTAAACCGGAACTGAAATTAAGGTCTCACGCGAAGGCGCAACGCCCGCAAAGAACAACAAAAGAAGACCTTAACCACTTTGCGAGAGGCTATAATTCCGAATGGCATTTGAATCCACAGAGGGGCGTGGCCTTTTTTACCGCCCTTATTACGGCCTGCCCCATTATTCTTGCTGCTAACAATCCCACCACACTCACATCCGCTTCAACTTTTCCGGTTGTAACGGCAAAAATGGTATCCCCGTCAAACATGGTGTGTGCAGGCCTTATGGTTCTTCCATACCCATTATGGGCCATGGAGGCGACCTTGTTGGTTTGTGATTTTGTGAGTTTCGCGTTTGTAACGATAACGCCAATAGTTGTGTTCCCGCTAAACTCAATCTTCCTGCCGGAGAACTCTTTGATCATAATTTCTTCGCTGTTGAGAAATCTCTTCTTATTTTCATCCAAAACACCTGCCAATGTTTTTCCGGTTTTTGGATCTATCACGTCGCCAAGGCAGTTTACCGCAACGATGGCACCCAATTTCAGCTCACCCGTTTGAATACAATATGTCCCCAAGCCGCTTTTCATACATCTTTCCATTCCAAGGATTTTGCCGACCGTTGCCCCGGTACCGGCTCCCACACACCCCTCTGCACATTCCATGTCATTAGCGTTCAGGCAGGCCTGATACCCCATTTCCTTATCAGGTCTGACCTCATGAGCGCCAATAGTCAGATCAAATAAAACCGCACCGCAAACTATCGGGACCTTTGTCACAAAAACGTCAAGACCGATCTTTTTCTCTTCGAGATATTGCATTATACCGGAAGCAGCGTCCAAGCCGAATGAACTGCCACCGGCCATCACTACTGCATGGATCTGTTCAACAAGGTTGACCGGATCCAGAAGATCGGTTTCTCTCGTCCCAGGTGCCCCGCCCCTGACATCTACGCCGGCTGTCAGACCTGCTTCGCCGATAACCACGGTACATCCGGTGGCCGCAGCCAAATCCTGAGCGTGGCCTATCTTGATTCCTTCAATATCAGTGATTGCAATTTCTTTCATACTATCTACCATCATGGTCATTGGTAACCCGCAACTCGGAACCCGCAACCCATAACTCCTTTAATCTCTCCTCAGCATATCTTCGGCATGAGCCACCGCTCGTGGGGTAACTTCACGTCCGGCTAAAAGTCTCGCGATTTCCTGAACCCTTTCTTCAGGACTCAGTTTGGAAATGGTGGCCTCTGTTCTGCCGTCTTTGATCTCCTTTTTGACCAAAAAATGGGTCTCTCCCTGGCAGGCGATCTGCGGGAGGTGGGTGATGCACACTATCTGATGATAACCAGCAAGGGAAGAAATTTTTTCTCCCACCACCTCAGCCGTGGCCCCGCTGACCCCGGAATCGACCTCATCAAAAACGATCGTCTCCACAGACGCAGTCTTTGAAAGAATGGTCTTTATTGCCAGCATAATTCTCGATAGTTCTCCCCCTGACGCTATTCTTGAGAGGGGTCTTAACTCCTCGCCCGGGTTTGGAGAAATCATGAATTCAACCCGGTCAAGACCATCGGGCCGCATATTCCCGATACCCTTTTCTGCATCATCTCCCTCCGCATCAGACTGATCTTCAAATCCCACCTCAAACTCGGTTTCCTTCATATGGAGCTGGTGAAGTTCTTTTTCCACTGCCACCTTAAAGGCATCAGCCCCTTTTTTTCTTTTTTGTGAAAGAATCCCGGCCTCTTGCATCAGTTCCGCCTGAGCCTCCTGTAATTCCCTTGTCAGCTCGGCGCGTTTTGCCTTGTTTTCTTCCAGGTCAAACATCTTTGATGCCAATTCGTCTTTGAATTGCAGGACATCTTCAAGTGTTCCGCCATATTTTCGTTTGAGCCTTCTTAAGACCTCAAGCCTTTCCAACACTTGTTCCAGTCTTTCAGGATCAATCTGTATCGCTTTTTTAAAATCTCTCAGCGCAAAGGAGACATCCTCTATTTCAACCGCGATTTCAGCCAGGGAATCTCTGACAGAACCGAGTTCCCGGTCGATTCCAGCCCCTTTCTCCATGGCCTTTGTGCAGCGGGCAACGGATGCGAGCACGGAATCATCCTTCTCGTACAGGGTTTGGTATCCGTCTGAGACAATTCCCAAGAGTTCCTCTGCATGCTGTAGGCGGCTCTTTTCATCTACCAAAAGTTCGTCTTCACCTGGGACCGGGTTAGCTGTTTCAATTTCCTGGATCTGGAACCGGACCAGCTCCCCCCTTTCCCTTTGCTCAACGATCTCCTTTTCTATGGCACTGAGTCCCTCTTTCAACGACTGATATCTGTCAAATAGCCTGCCCAGGCCAACACGCTCATCTTCAAGCCCGCTAAAATCATCTAAAAGGTATAGATGATTGTCCGGTCTCAGGAGGAGTTGATGCTCATACTGGCCTGAAATGCTGATCAGCCTCGGGCCTAAGTGAGATAATATCTGGAGGGTGGCTAAAGAGCCATTAATAAAGACCTTGTTGCGGCCTCCACGGGATATGACCCTCTTTATCAACAGCTCATTGTCAAAGGATATGCCCTCCTCTCCCAACATCTTATTCAAGCCATGAGGGTTATCGGGGAAAACAAAAAGTCCCTCAACTATAGCCTCGTCGCATCCTGTCCTGATAAGATCCGCCGACGACCTACCCCCGAGAATCAAATTAATGGCATTGATAATGATCGATTTACCTGCGCCCGTTTCACCGGAGACGGTGTTTAG
>JAUWPC010000060.1 GCA_030611815.1 Desulfobacteraceae bacterium | reverse complement strand
CCAGAAAATACGCGCCCTTATTCCCGCATAGGGGTGTTTAGGGCTCGCTCAGCCAAGACCTTGATCGAGAACTTTAGACAATTTGAAAATGTTAAATATTACCTTGAACTTCCCCGCTGCAAACGGGATAAATAGGCACTTTAGGTCACTTTTCGTTCAGGCACTACTTGCCTTCCTTGAGGAAAACTTGATGGTATTCCTTTTCGGCAAGGCAGGCCTTTAGCAACCGTGTGAGAAGGTCAAAAAGCTCCTCCATGTCTCCCTGTGATATCCGCTCCCGGATGAGGGCCATGCACTCGTCATCTGAGAATTTCTGGAGATAATATGTCAGGGTATTTTCATCCCCTTCACGGTCAAAGCCGAAACCCACAAGGCCATCAAATTCTTCTACAAAGCGGTGAGTATGTTTTGTCATCAGAACCCCATAGACTGGTTTATCAGGATTACAGATATGTCGGTCATCATAGGCTTGCGGTGAAGGATTACCGTTATCCGACAGATGCGCTGCGGAGAATCGCAGTCGCTGCATATACCGGTCTCGGCACAGGGAGTTTCCATACCAAGGCTCTTAGCCCTCATCGGCCCGGCAACATCTCTGACTCTCGTGAGCGCCGATTCGAGATCAGGGGTAACCTTGTTCATCCCTGCAATGATCAGGACTTTCTTTGGGCCAAAGGTCATTGCATCGGTCCGGTTGCCTATGCCGTCCACATTGATTACCTCTCCAGTGACTGAAATGGCATTGGCGCTGCAAAGGAAGCAATCACACCTCCCCTGCTGGAGGCGTATCTTTAGATCCTCTTCCTTAGTAAGGCCTGTTTGCCAATGATCATACACAGTCTTACCATCAGCCTTCAGCTTCTCTATTATCCCCAAAGACCTTGTGGTATCAGACCCCCCGAATCCAAAGGTTTCATGACCGGAAACCATGCTGAGGATAAGGTCCTTTGCCTCATCAGGAGTAGAGACAAAATGGGCGTCAAACCCATGCTTTTTCAGATTCTTGACGCACCTCTCCCCTAACTTTTCCCAAAGCCATGGCTGATAACTCTCCCCCGTCATTAGACCTCCGTTGGTTTGTTATTGGTTATTTGTCTTTGGTCATTGCTTCGTCGTCATTCGATAATCATTCAATGGTCATTCCGTTGGGATAAAAAAACACAAAGCGGTTTTTTCAATCGACAATCAACAATCATCCATCATCAATCCAAAGCCCTCACCTTTATCAATTCGGCCACGATGCTCACGGCGATCTCTTCAGGCGTCTCTGCACCGATATCGAGACCGATGGGAGAATGGACCCTGTCAATATCCTGCTTAGTGAACCCTTCCTCCAACAATTTCTCATAAATAATATCTCTCTTTCGTTTGCTTCCGATCATCCCAATATACTTAGCCCCTGTTTTTAATGATTGGGCCAGAACGGTCTTATCATGCATATGCCCCCTTGTCACGATCACCACAAAGGAGGATTTATCGATGGCCAGTCTCTCCATCGCCCCCTCGAAAGGGATGTAACGGATCTCCTTTGCCTCCGGGAAGAGCCTGGGATCGGCAAATTCCTCCCGGTCATCGATTACCACCGCATGGAAACCAACCAGGTTTGCCAATGGAACAATCTGTTTCGATACATGACCGGCGCCGAATACATAAAGAAATGAGGCGGCTATGACCGGTTCCGCAAGGACCTCGACCGGGTTCCCCTCATCATCGTTCATGGAAAAAAGGGAGAGTTGTTGTGATCGCATCATCTTTCCCAGCCTTTCGGCAAGGAGATTCTCTATCCCCTTTGCCTTTGGCAGGGAACCGGTCCTTTCCCCATTTTTCCCTAAGAACAGCTTAGGCTGCTTTCCACCCTGCCACCGGTCCCGGTCGATCAGGGTGATAAGAAGACCCCCTCCTCCCTGGCTCAGGCCCTTCCATGCCTCCTGAAATACCGCGACATGGACCGGGTTCAGGGCTGATATTGGTTCCAGAAACACCTCGACCCTGCCCCCGCAAAGCATGTCGGTTTCAGCAACATCAGTGCCCTCGAGGGAGAAATAGAGCCGGGCCGGGAGACCGGCGTCGAATACCTCCCTGGCCTTCTCCAATGTGCGGGCCTCAAGGATACCCCCTCCAATGGTGCCGATAAATGAACCGTCATCCATAATCAGGCATTTGGTCCCGGTCCCCCGCGGGGAGGGGCCTGCCTGCCGGATAATGGTAGCAAGCACTGCAGAACCATCCCTTTCAAATAACTGATCAATCGTCTCGTATATTCCTTTCATAGTAGCTTCTTACCCGGGAGAATTCCTAAATTCCCAAATCCCATCCGCAGATTATCCCGATGAAATAGAAAAACAAAAAGCATTTCATGGGGCAGGCGCAGATTATCGCAGATTATGTATCCCTCCTCCATCCAACCTTCAATCTTTATCCCGTGAAATTCATGGTAATGACAGCAGAGCGCATTTCACCGGGGCCTAAATCCTTCAATTCCTAAATCCCTCAATTCCTCAATTCTTCAATCCCTAAATACTCTTTTCTCAATAAAGAACCCATCACCACACGTTCCACCGGTGCATGCGGGTCCCGGAGCAAAAGCCGGGCCAAGGTTCTCCCCTCTTCCTCAGAGGCAAGAAGATCCAGCTTATTCAAAAACGCAATCCTTCTTGCGGAATCAGGGGCGCCCTTGAAAAGACCATTGGGTGACTGAAAGACCCTGGCAAGCGCTGCCGGTGTAATGGTCTCTCCGTCATCAAGGCCCGTTATCTCTCTAAAAAGCTCAGGCCTGAAGACGATCTCCGGATCCAAGGGCCTCCCCAAGGCCTCCAGGCCTATCACGGCAATTACCATGGTCGCGGAAGAGGGAATTACAGGCTCCTGCGCGGCCGGCGCCTTTACCGGCCGTCCTGCAGCGCCGTCTGCCTCTATAATTACATGATCGACCTGCAGGTCCAGAAACAAGGAGTCTGCCATGGCCCGATTTATTCCTTCAACCTTGCCGGACGCAAGAAGCCCTTGAGCTACAAAAATATGTCCATCTCTCTTGAGTCCTTCCTTCAGATCTTCATAAGAGAGTGCACCGGAAGGGCAAAAAACCACACAGGGAGCGCGATTGGCCTCTCTGTGTCGGACCTTAGTGGTTGTGGTAGTGATTACTCTTGTTCCGGCCTCCAGCAGTTCCTCAGCTAAAGCAAAACAGAGTGAGGTCTTTCCTCCTCCACCCACAATGGCTATATGCTCTCTCGGCCCGAGGCCCAATGCAGAAATCAACCCCATCCGCAGTTCCGACCTCCGACCTCCGACATCCGACCTCTGTCCTTTCCGCCCATCCTATTCATCCACTCATCCCGCAATGCTGCCTTCTTTCCTTTCCATTCGTTCATCAATCATCAATCGACAATCGACAATCATCAATCCCCGGATTCCTCCTATTTTTTCCTAAGAACCCTGCTATCCCCGACCCTGACCGTTATCTGGGATAAATCAAAGTACTCTATTAGGGGGATAGTATATTTTCTGGAGGTGCCGGTCATCTCCTTGAACTGTGGTGTCGTGATTTCACCATGCTTTTTCAGGAAATCAATCAGCCTCTTTTCCAATTCTTCAACGGCCCTGCGATGAAAATAAAGATCTTCCTTTATCTTCAGTAAAAGTCCTTCCTTTACCATAACCCCAAGGACATCAATCGCCGTATTCCCGGGGAAGTCCTCCTTCAGATCCTTGAAATAGGGAGGCTGGAGCCCGCCTTTGGCATAGATCTTTTCTATCTTCTGCCGCGCCTTCTCCTGGTCCTGGGCTAAGGTTACCCTATGCTCTTTCAGGCGGACAACCTCTTTTTCCTGGACTATTATTCCACCTTGTGAGAGCTGTTTAATAATATAATTGAAAAGCTTTGGATTTCTTGAACCGGTTGTCCTCGATCTTAACTCCTCTTTGATTAGACCTGTTTTTAACGGGAATTTCTTGTGATATCCGGCAATGGTCTCCAAGACCTCATCCTTAGCTTTGTCTAAAAAATCGGCATGGATCAGAAGTGATCGCTCTTTGTCAAATTGGATGATTCTTTTTTGCGCCTTAAGTGCCTTGAGCGGTTCTGCCAGCTTTTTCTTGCTCATATTTGCCAAAAAAGAGAGGCCTGACTCCTCCACTCCTTGAAAGCGACCCAAAGAGACAAATAGCTCAAGGACCTCTTTCTCTCCTCCTGTATGGAGAATCTCAAGCTCAGAGAGGACCGCATCTGAAAACCGCTTTTTTTTGTCCGGCAATGGGTTCAGGATCTCCCCACCGCCTATGGTCTGGACCGGGGAATAGCTCCTGAGCACGTAACGGTCGCCCTTCAGCACCGCTGTGGGGGCATCAAGCCTTATCTGTGCAAAACAGGTCTCTCCTGGATTAAGTTCGTCCCTGTCTAAGAGGACCAGGGTAGAGATAACCTCCGATGTGCCGGCATGGAAACGGACCTTGGCCCTGTTTTTCAGCTTGCGAGGGGCGCTCGGGAGATGGTCCAAAACCACATCCACCATATATGTTGGTCTGAGGGAATCTTTGGTGGCTAAGATATTCCCCCTTCGCAGCATCATCTTCTCAATTCCCTGTAAATTGACGGCGGTTCTCAGACCCGCCCGCGCCTCATCGACCTCCTTATTATGGACATGCAACCCCCTTATCTTGGAGGAAATGCCCTGGGGATAGATGGTCACCTCATCGCCGGTTCCGATCGTCCCTGACACGCTGGTCCCGGTAATCACGGTGCCAAAACCCTTCATGGTAAACACACGATCGATTGGGAGTCTGAAGAGATGCCCCATGTCCCGTTCGGGGATCTCTTCTACTAATTTATCGAGGATTTCGATCAATCCCTTCAGACCCTCTCCGGTCACAGATGAGACCTCAACAACAGGGGCATCGGCCAAAAAACCATCCGAAAGGTACTCTGAGACATCCTCCCTTACCAGTTCAAGCCAGTCTTCATCCACCATGTCGGTCTTGGTCAGTACAACAATACCGTGCTCGATTTTCAAGAGTTTACATATTTCGAGGTGCTCCCTGGTCTGGGGCATAACCCCCTCGTCAGCGGCAATGACTAACGCAACAAGGTCAATCCCCGTGGCCCCTGCAACCATGTTTTTTACAAACTTCTCATGACCCGGCACATCAATAATCCCGAGGAGTTTGCCCCCTGGCAGTCTCAGATGGGCAAACCCAAGCTCAATGGTAATGCCCCGTTCCTTCTCTTCCTTAAGGCGATCCGTGTCGATCCCCGTGAGGGCCTTTATGAGAGATGTCTTGCCATGGTCAATATGTCCCGCAGTGCCCAAAACGATCTGTTTCATGGTTAAACCTTTTTATTTGCAAAAGAAAAAATAATGCGCCAGTAAAAAGTTCTTTTTACGGGTAATTTCGAATTTAGCGCCTATTTATCAAAATCACATCGTGTTTGCGTATGATTTATGCCATGACCAGCTTGAATATTTTAAGGAATTCTTTGAATTTTTAAAAGACCTATCAAAAAAATGATGGAGCGAAGCGACTTCCACAAATATTCAATAGTCAATATTCAATAGTCAATTCCGGCTTCGCCGGGTTAGGGACATCAGACCCCACCGACCTTACCTTGTGAGCCAAGGCCCCGACCGCCGCCATGTACTCAGAGAAGCCCCGCATAAAGATATCATTATGATTGGCATTGGGGATCTTGAGCAGGGTTTTATCTGAAGACGGAGAGGCGTCATAAAGGGCCTGGCCATCCGAAAATGGAATGATCTGGTCCAGCTCCGCGTGTATGATCAGGGTGGGCTTGTCAAACCGTTGAATCTTATCCAGATTTCCAAAGCCCATCTCTTCGCTGAAATTGATGACCTTCAGGTTGATGCCCAAGAGGCGGAGCAGGGGGCCTGAAAATGCAAAGCCGCTTTCAACTATGAGGCCGGCTATCTGGTCTTTGTAATGGGAGGCAAGCTCAAGCACAGATGCGCTCCCTAAGGATCTGCCCATCAGGATAAGGGGCCCCCTATAACCCTTATCCAGGAGCCACTTCTTCACAAAATCAAAGATCAGGTGGGAATCCCTCATCATGGCGGTGATGGTGGGTTGACCTGTTGAGCGACCATAACCACGATAATCCACGGGCAGGAAGTTGATTCCGATCCGGTTGTAGGCACTGCCCAGTTCATCATAATCTGCCACGATTTCGCCGTTTCCATGAAAAAAGAGGATATTGGGTGCAGATTCTTCCTCCATGTGAAACCGGGCCCCTACTACTGCGTCCATTTCAACGGGAATCAAAAGGTCCTCTCCCCTGTCGCCGGATCCTGGATCTCCCCATTCGGGTCTGGGATGAAACAGAAACGTGAGGATATCAGGCCGATCCAGCCCCGAATAATCGATTTTTGAGATATTGACCAAGGTTATGCCCTTCACATAAAAGACCGGATAAAATCATTAATTTCTACTCTCCCCTTGTAAATGCCATAATGGCCTTCACACAATATATCCGTATTAAGAGAGATGAGAAGATCTAAGGATCGCAAGTAATCTTCCCGGTTCGAAAGAAGGCTCGGGTCTAAGGGACCATGGACATCCTGAGCAAAAAGGACCCTCAGCCCCTCTGATTCAGTCAAATATACCACCGAACCCGGGGAATGGCCGGGAATATGGATCGCCTCTATTGTCCTGTTTCCTAATAATATCTCTTCACGTGGGAGAGTCAACTTCCGGTCGATCAATAGAGGTTCCATCTTCTCGCCATACCATTTTGAGGCGGTAACCTTATCATCCCCCTCCTCTAAATATTGGGCGTCCAATTCATGGGCGATTATCTGGCACTGGGTCGCCTGCCTCAGGTCCCGGGCACCCCCGGTATGATCGTAATGGCAATGGGTAATGAGGAGATATTCGATCTCCTGGAGGTCAGTCCCGCATGCCCTGATATTCTTTATCACCCGGTCATGGGAACGGCCGCACCCGGAATCCACAAGGGCCGCATGACCCGTGAAATTGACCAAATAGATGGCCGCATCCTCGGGTGATGTCAGGCTCTCGCCTCCCACCTGGTATATCTCGTCGGTTATTTTCATCGCTTAACTCAAAAGATATGTCTCATTTGTTTATGGCAATTTGTTCGCGGAATTGAAATACACTCTTGACAGCGAAACCCTCTTTTGTCAAGATTATATATAAATTCTCGTTCACCGGCACCCGGGATCTTCAGGCCAGAAATCCCGGCGTTGATCTGATTGGAGGATCCGATTTTTGGAAAAACTGAAACAGAGAAGAAGTTCAGACAAAGGGGATAATAGCGGGATCCAGGCTCACGATGTTTCGATCTTAAAGGACCTCTACGCCCTTTCAGGAACAGAGGTGATGGATAGAATCTTAGAACACCCTGATCCTCCAGGATTGATTCAAGGGCTTCCCAGTGAAGATTTTTTCTGGTTGGTAAAAAGTGTGGGAGAGGACTCCATGCAACTGTTGCAACTTGCCTCCCTGAGACAGTGGCAATATCTCCTGGACCTGGAACTGTGGGAAAAAGATCGCCTGGACCTGACACACGCCTTCCAGTGGCTTCAAAGGTTTCAGAGATCAGACCCCGAGCGCCTTACCAGGTGGTTATTTACTGATGGCCAGGACTTGGCCTATCTTTATCTCTTCAGGAGTGTGCATGTGGAAATAAGGGATGAAAATGAGGCCTACGACCTTGAGGAAGGATTCATTACCCTTGATGGGCTTTTTTATATCAAAGTCCCTAAAGAGGAGCAGAGGGAGACGGTGGAGGGAATTCTAAGGACAATGGCCAGTGAAGATCTTCTCAAATACCACGCCCTCCTTATGGGCCTGGCCGGTGTGCTTCCCGCAGAGTTAGAAGAGGAGATGTACAGGTTAAGAAACGTCCGCATAGCAGAGCACGGATTTCTTCCTCAAGAGGAAGCCCTGCTGGTTTACGCCCCCCTGGACCAGAAATTCATTGAACAAAAAGAGTCGCCGGAGATGGTTGAACCCGCTTTTGATGAGGAGGGCCTTGACCTGGCCCCTCATACACCCTTCTACTTCTCTAAAACCCAAAATCTGTTGACAAAGAGCGCTTCAAGAATAACCGATGGTCGTCTTTTAGACAGGATACGTCTTGAATTCGCCGGGCTTTGCAACCAGATCCTCTCTGCTGACGGACTTGTGATCGATGACATAGACGTCCTAAGAAAGACCGGTCAGAAGGCTGCAGGGTATCTTAATCTGACCCTTGAAGAGATGTGCGGCAAAGATATCGGGGCTGCTGAAGAACTCTTGAGAAAAAACAGATTAATATCTCTGTTCCGGATGGGCTTTGGTCTGGCCCAAAAACTAAAATGGGAGGCGGAACGCTGGTTAAAGAAGAGCTGGTTTGATCATAATGGCATGGGTTACGATTTTTGGGGCGATGAATGGGGGAATACGCTTGCAGGTCTTATGGAGAAGAGACCCAAATATTATTGCGGCCCGGAAGGGGAGGGAGAATACAGGGACTTTGAACAGGCCTCTGACTTGACAGCCGTTCGTAAAATCCTCCATCGTTTGATTGGACTTGACAAGATGTTAGCCCAACTGACAGTAACCAGCCCTTTCAAGAAAAAAGATGTTAAAATCTATGATCAAACGGTCCATTCGCTTCTTTTCACTCTATGGGCCAGGCAGATATTGGAGCTAACACCCTCTTTTGAGGCTATTTCTCTGAAACAGGCAAGGCAGTTCTTTGATCTTCTCAGGAGAGGGGATGAAAAGCCGCCCTATCAGATGTTAGGGTTTGAAGAGGTCTTTGTGAAGGATTTTATGGCCTCTGCCTCCGGGTTTGAATCCGGGGAAGCGGCAACCCTCAAAGATACGTTGTCCTTGATCTGGCAGGAGTTTTGTCAGGAGTATGATTGGGTGGATGTTGATGCCTTGGACCCGAGATTCAGTAAATATATTCTGATTACATCTACCTCAAGTAAGAAAATACCCTAACCACCTTCCACTTTAGCTCACTTTATGCACTTTAGGCACTTATGTTACGTCCTGACCTCCTGCAACATAAATACCAGGTATGAGATGGCAAAACAGATAAGGGTAATTGCAATAAGTGCTATAATATGCGGGAAGACAATAACTATGCTCTGCCCCAAGGAGAGGGGATTCTGAAAACGGGCCGAAAGAAGCTCCTCCATCGGCCCCATCAGGATTATGGAGCGGGTAGTCTTCCTCATCGGATCAATAATAGTCGCGGCGGCGTCGGAGTAAAGGACCATGGGAGAGGAAAGCGATACCATCTCTTTGATACGCGCATTTTCCAGCACCACCTCGGGCTGCACCTCATTTTTCCTGTCGATCGGGGCAACGGTGTTGGCCACTACCTCGGCCCCGAGGGATATGAAAAAGGAGAGAAAGATCCAGAGCGCCACCGAGGCTAAGGAAGACGTGGCGATACTCTTGAACAGGATAGAAAAGAGGATGGAGAGCCCGAGCCAGAATGAGATGTAGAATATGCTGATGATGAGGAAAATAAAGAGCCGCCATATCTCTTCGACTCCTGGAACAACACCCACAAACGCCAGGCCAAAGCCTGATATGACTAAGACGATCGCAACAAGCATAACGGTAATGGTCATCACGCCTGCTAAGAATTTACCGTTGATAACCGCATCACGATAGATAGGTTGGGATAACACCTTTATCAGGGTCCCCTGTGTCCTTTCGCGGTTTATTGCATCAAAGCCTAAAATCAGACCGATAAGGGGCCCGAAAAATGCCACGAACTGGACCATGGAAAACATTGCTCCGGGCGTGCTGAAGAGCATGAGAAAAGGAAATTTGGTGGAGGCCAATCCTTCTAAGTTCCCTCTCATATGGACTGCGGCCATGTAGCTTGTGATAAAGCTGACCATGGCTATCAGGGCAAAGAGTATCACAAATCTGTAACTGCTTAAATGGTCCTGAAGCTCTTTTTTGAATACAGCATAGAGGCCTTGCATATTATACCTCGAGACCTTTGAAAAACGCCCCCTTTCGAAGTCTGCGCTTATCTGCCCAATCTCTGCGTTGCATTTTGGATTTTAATCCTCAAAATATTTAGCATATTCCTGCGGTTAAAATCCTCATGCGCCTTGATCTTGAATCCCGCTGAAAGCGGGAAGCATTTTTCAAAGGTCTCAACTACTGGAAGTACTTCATATAGATCTCTTCCAAGGAATATTCCTTTTCACCCACCCCGAATTTCTCCTCTGCCAGGGAGTCAATGGACCCCTCGGCTATCAGGTTGCCGCCTATCATAATCCCGACGCGATGGGACATCTTCTGCACCTGGTGAAGGTTATGGGAGGAGAGCAGCACCGTGATATTTTTTTCCTTATTTAATGACTGGATCAGGTCGATTATCTGGATGGCCCCTTCGGGGTCAAGTCCGAGGGTGGGCTCGTCAAGGAAGAGGACTTTCGGGTCCTTGATGAGCACCTCTGCAACGCCTAATCGTTGTTTCATCCCCCTCGAGAATGCCGCTGTTTTCTTTCTTGCTTCCTCTTTGAGCCCCACAATTTCTAACAATTCATCTATTTTCTCTCGTGCCTCGACCTTTTTGAAGCCGTTCAGATCGGCCACGTATTCAAGACTTTGCACTGCATCCATATCTTCATAAAAACCGACATTCTCAGGGAGATACCCCACATGGCGTTTAACCTCCTTAGCCATCCTCAGGGGGTTCAGGCCACATACGGTTGCAGAGCCTTTCGAGGGGCGGCTCAAACCTAAGAGCATCAGCAGTGTTGTTGTCTTTCCCGCGCCATTCGGTCCCAAAAACCCGAAGATTTCTCCCTCTTTTACCTTGAGGGTGAGGCCGTTCACTGCCGTCTGACGACCATATCTCTTGGTGAGATTTGTGGTCTCAATAATCGTCTCGGTCTCCATCTTAACGCCGTCCTAACCGGCTGAAAAGGAATACCAAACCTGCCATCACAAAAACGATAAGGCCGATCCCTATCCAGCCCCATGCAGCCGAGGCAGTAACACTGACCCTCATCTCGATGGTCTTGTCAGCCTTGGGGGGGGTGCCTGACTCCACACGGAGGCCAACTGAATAGTCGCCAACTAATGCCTGGCCAGCCGGGGTAATGGAGACCTCAACCTGTTTCAACTCTTGAGGCGCGAGCATTTCAATGGTATCGGGATTGAACTTTACCTTCCAGTTTTCAGGTTGAAATGAAATAAACTTAACCTCTGCAAGAGGAGCGGACCCGTTGTTCTTTACATAAAATGAGATATTGGCCTGCTCGCCTCTTATGGCGCTCAGGGAAAGGAGCCCGTTTGCTGTGCCTGCCTCTAACTTGAATGTTCCGGTCAGCATAACGGTTAGCGCAACCTGACCCTCGGCCTTAGGCGAACTGATCTTGACCAGGATCGGGTATTGCCCCGGCCTTGCCCAAGGGTTGGGTCTGACTTCCACTGCCATGGTCTGACTCTGGCCTGCCTTTAATCTCAGGCTGGAGATAAATTTGTCCTCATAGGCCGGTTTGAAGTTGATGTCCCAGTTCTCAGGTCCTTGAGCAACTAAGTTAAAGATTCCATCCTTATCTGATTTGTTTTCAACCTCCACAGAGAATTCGAATTTGGCGTCTGTGGGACCTGTCAAAACAGGGTATGACGTAATGATGTTAACGCCTTCCGGCCTTTTACCATCTTTTTTTTCCTCGACCTTGATAATAACCTGACTCGTTGACGTTAATTTGCGGTCTCTTGTTTGCCCCTTGATTTCAAAGGTGTAATCACCGGGAGCCACATCTTTGTCCGGTTGTGCGCGCAGGATCAGGCTTTTTTTGGTATCGCTATTTAGATGAACACCTGTCACACCAAAATTATACGTCTTTACCCAGGCCTTCCAACCTTTGGGGATCAACGTGACCGTTAGATCGATATCTTCATCTTCCCTTCCATCATTGGACACGATAAGATCTATATTAACATCTTCCCCCTGAGGAACAACAACTCCTGTGTACTCCGGAGAAACAGATATGGCCCGTGGGGGCAGGTCCTTCTTTTCTTTCTGTCCATATGCAAAAGGGCAAAGACAGATCAGCATAAGAACAGATGCAATCGATACTCTCAGTCCAATAAGAATGGAATTATTCCCTTTCAATCTCATCTAATCAAACCTCCTTCAGTCATTATTGGATTTGGCATGCTTTTCTAAGGTGCCAACATCATATCCTGCCTTTTTGTAGTCATCAAGGGCCCTCATTTTCATGTCTTGGTCTCCCACCTTTTCCGAATGTGTATCTGCCAATTCAGCGGCATGGCTCCACATTCCCTCTCTTTCGTATTCAGAGACCCGCCTGTTCACCTGAATATGTTCTTCAGGAGTCTCGACGATTGCCGCACGGCACCACGATATTACCTTTCGTACCCGCTGTCCGCAGTGAGGGCAGCTTGAGAGCGGTTCTTCGTAAATCCCCTGAATAATTTCAAACCGGCCCGCGCATTTTTCACAGGTCTTACGCGGCTCTAATGGTTCATATTCATAAATAGGCAT
>JAUWPC010000090.1 GCA_030611815.1 Desulfobacteraceae bacterium | reverse complement strand
AGACGATCCTCAAGGTTAAATTCTTTGTTTTCCTTCGTCACTCGTCACTCCTTGATCGTTATTCGATTACTATTACACAGGCAACTTAAATTGCCTGTTTTGCAAAATGAACTTTCAGAACACGGCAATAGTTCACAACCTTTCAGCTTCAGGCTCTATCATTCCCGCCATTTGACCACATCGCCTATGGGGACCCTCTCAGACCTCGACCGGTTTATGGGAGAGTGAGGATCTCTGTAACCTACTGCCACGCCGATCACCACCTGTTTTTCATCCCGGATACTCAATGCCTCTTTAATGTCGTCATCAAATGCCGTAATCAGGCCTATAGGACAGGTCCCCAGTTCGAGGGCATGGGCGGCTAATACAAAGTAGCCTACCAGAACGCCTATGTCGGTGAGCCTGGCGCTGGAAAATACCTGGTCGAGAGTGATGATGATTGCCGTAGGAGCGCCATAAAAATTGCAACTCCCCTCATTAATGAAATCCTGAAAAGGGGTCTGCTCAGGCAAATTGGGCAGAATTGTATCAAGAAGCCCCCTCTGCCTCTCTACAAAATACTCTGGAAGGGGGCTTTTGGCCCCTGGTCCGCATGATATGTTTCGCTCCTTCATACGCTTTACCAAGATCCTGCTAAGCCTTCTTTTCTCTTCTCCGGATACAACAATCAACTCCCATGGCTGAAGATTAATGGCCGATGGGGCCTGTGTAGCATAATTGATGAGGGTTTCTATTTTCTCTCTTTCAACCGGCCTTTCAAGAAAGGCTCGGGTGCTCCTTCTTTCTTCGATTCCCTTCAAAAGATCCATGATATTTCTCCACAAGGTAAGTGCCTAAAGTTTGGAGTGCCTAAAGTGAACTAAAATTTACCCCTTCAAATGCGAAGCCTATCTAATTGGGGTGAGCTAAAGTGATTGAAGTGAATTTTCAATGCCTGAATTTCTGAATCCCCAACCCGCAACTCGCAACCCCGTAACCCACAACAGCTACAACAAACTATCGATACGGCTCTGTTCCGCGCCTAAGAAACAATGGGGAGTGTGAGCAGGGCGTGCGGGACGATGAGGACATCCAGATCTGCTTTGCCAATTTTTTTAGCTGAAATATGGAAAGCTTGCTCCATATCAGCCGCTGGGATCATATGGACCTGGCGAACGATGTCAGGGGTCTTGGAGCCCACAATGATGACGTCGGCCTTTTCCAGGACTTTGGCCATAATAAAGGCACGCTGGGCCCCCGGCGGGTAACCGGACTTTCGCAACTCTTTCAACAGGGAAGGCATATCTGTGGCATCCCGCATCTTCTCAAAAAATCTCTGCTCCCCTACCCCCTCTCCGGCCCCTTCAGGGGTCGGCGCAGGCACAATGATCACGCCATCTTCTTTTACCACTGAGACAGGGGCAAAAAAGAGATAGCTGGCGGCCCGGCACGCCTGGTAGATGTTCACGTCCTTGGGGCGCCCCACACCGGCAACTGCCACGTCATACTGCCGGTAAATCGGTACCTCATAAAGTTTACGGGCCTCGCCTACCAACTTTTGGAAAGTTGCATCCGGTTCGCCTGCAAGCACGGCCACAGGCCTTTTTTGTTCATCCTGGACCACATTTAGGATGAACTTAAGACCGGCACGCCGGGCCGCCTCAGACACCCCTTCATGGAAGGGGTTCCCCTCGATCTTTCCCAGCCGTGTTCCCGGATGATCCATGATCCTGGGGCCATGGGTGTAGGCGATCATGGCCTCGCCAGCCGCACCAATGGCCACAGTCTTACGACCGCCAGAATAACCCGCAAACTGGTGGGGCTCCACAATGCCGGTGGCCATCAGGAGATCGGCCTCATAGGCCAGACGGTTAACGGTCAGGGGAATGCCGCTCTCTGTTTTGCCTAAATCCACCAGGGCTTCCGGGTCCAGGGCATTATGATCCACAATCTTATAGCGGTCTACAACTTCCTCCCCTAACTTGATCACCTTTTCTTCGTACGTGCTGGGTCGATGGAGGCCGACACCGCAGAGGAGGGTGATTTGGTCGTCCGGAATTCCGGCAGTCTCTAATTCTTTGAGCATAGCCGGAACCAGCAGGTGATCCGTGCCAGCCCGGGTAATATCGGTAAAGACAATACATACCCTGTCCCGGGGTTTTGCAAGCCCATTTAAGGGAAGCGAGTTAATGGGCCCTGCAAGGGCCTGTGAGATGGCCCCTTTTAGGTCTTTTATGGGTCTTGTGTGCCGGGATGCGGCCACTGTGCCGTTCATCCCGGGGGGTAAGTCAAAGCAGAGATGATCTTTTCCAAAGGGAATGGTGTACATTATGAGTGCCTAAAGTTTGAATTGCCTAAAGTGAGCTAAAGTTTCCCCCGTTAAATGCGAAGCCCTATTTAATTGGGGTGCCTAACCCGGATAAACCGAAACAGAAAAGGTCTCACGCAAAGACGCGAAGGTTTTCGAGCAAATACATCTGATTGTTTTTCTTTGCGAGCTTTGCGGGAACTGTCAAAAATTTCGGCATCGTCCATAATAATGCAAAAGTAGTTTACCCTTTTTTTGTGTATGTCTTTGTCTGTGTCTGTCTGTGCCTGTCGAAGATGCCGCCATGCGGTGCCCCGTAGCTCCAGCAGATGGTACTGGGGTGGGTCTGTGGTAAATTTCTAATTTCCGGTAATTTGGATAATAAGAACTTAATCATAATATTGTCAATACCATTTCAGTGAACGCGCATATCGCCCCATATATTGTTGTTCAATATTTTTATTGCACATTATGTTGTATTTTTTTCTTTACAAACCCTTTCTAACCTGATAGAATGTTCCCGATTGGCTGATCTTTGTTTTGTCTCTTAACAGGGATTTCAAGTGTAAGAGACCTTTGAAAAATGTTCAATTTTGGTCAAGATCAAGGAAGGCGAAAATTTCAACCATAGGAATATATTAAATATTTCGAGGATTGAAATTTGAGCTTGACGCTGAGATTGGCCAAAAGGGGGCGTTTTGCAAAGGTCTCAGAGGGCCGGCACAGGGGAGGGCATCATGAAAATCAAGAAAGTTTCCATTCTCGGCTTCAAATCCTTTATGGAAAAACTCGATATCACATTCTCAAATGGGATAAGTGGTGTTGTGGGGCCGAACGGTTGCGGCAAAAGCAATATTGTTGACGCCATAAGATGGTGCATGGGAGAGCAGAGCCCTAAACAACTGAGGGGCCGCAAAATGGAAGATGTTATATTCAGCGGCGCCGGAAGCCATAAACCCATGGGCATGGCAGAAGTCTCCCTCCTGTTTGAAAATGGAGATGGGTCATTTCCTGCTGCATTCGCGCAAGATCATGAGCTATCAGTGACCAGGCGCCTCTACCGGTCCGGCGAAAGCGAATACCTCATAAATAATGTCTCCTGCAGACTAAAGGATATCCAGGAGATATTCATGGATACTGGCCTGGGCAACAAGGCCTATTCCATTATCGGACAGGGCCAGATTGGCACCATAATAGACCAGAGGCCCGAAGAGACCCGCGTTATGTTGGAAGAAGCTGCGGGAATTACCAAGTACAGGAAAAAGGTGGAGATATCACAAAGAAAAATTGAGCTTACCGAGGGAAATCTCCAGAGGGTAGAAGATATCTTAGGAGAGATTCAGAGCCAGATTAGGTCCCTCAAAAGACAAGCTGCCAAGGCCAGACGATTTAAGGCCGTAAGTGAGGAGATTCGGGGCCTGGAGCGTATACTTTATTGCAACACCTTTCATCAACTCAAGGAAGAATCGGGAAAGAGAGAGATCTCCACAGAAGGTCTGGAGCGGGAAGAGATTTCAAGATCAACACTGATATCCCAACTTCATGCCCGCATAGAGGGGATGAATCTGGAATTAGAAGAAAAGGATGCTGACCTGTCAGACCTCAGAAAAAACTTTCTCCATCTCAGGGACCGGGTCCACAAGAAGGAGGGAGGAATCGAATCCCTGGCAGGGGAAATGAGGATGATAGAGGAGTTAAAGGTCAGGCTTACAGGTGAGCAGGAAGAGATAAGGGTTCGGCTCACAGAGCTTAGGAGGAAGAGGGAGATCTTAGACAAGGAGAAAGACAGGATAAAGGAAAAATCAGTTGAGCTTGAAAACGAGATTTCCCTCAGAGACCAGAGATTGAGGGTTAGAAAAGGGGTACTGGAGGAGATAAGGGAAGGATATGAAGAGGCCAGGGCTGATCTGAACGCCGGCGAAAAGAGGGAAGTTGGGCTGAATAATGAATCAGGGTATGTTAACAGGTTGCTCGGTCAGATTTCAGACAGCCGGTCCAGACTTGAAAAGGAACTGGAGGAGTTAAGGGCCAAGTCTGAAAACCTTAGCAAGGTCTCCGAGAGAAAGAGCAGGGTCCGTGAAGCGACTGCGGAGAGACTGCGCGAGATAGAGTCAGCCATTGAAGAGGGAAACGCGTTCTCAAAAGAACTGGAAATGATAAAGGAGAGTGTTGAATCCGAGCTTAAGTCAGCGGAAGCGGATCTGAACAGATGCCAGTCCCGATTGTCAAGCTTGGAGGCCCTGACAGATAATTTTGAAGGATATAAGATGGGGGTCAGGACCATAATGAAGGCAAAGGATTTTGGCCCCCGTAAAGAGGGTCGGATCTTAGGCATCCTGGCAGATGTTATCCAGGTGGACCCGAAATATGAACGGGCCGTTGAAGCGGTCTTAGCCGACAGATTGCAGTATGTGCTTGTTGAATCACAGGAAGATGGTAGACAGGCCGTAGATTATTTACGGGAAAAGGCGAAAGGGATGGGCAGCTTTGCCCCGGTCACTGATTTGAAGGGTGATAAAGGGGGTCTGGTGAGAGATCCGGGTTCTCCAATGTTGCTCGATTATGTGTCCACGTCTCCGAAATATCTGAGCCTGATAAACACCCTGCTCAGCGACACGGTGATTGTAGAAGATCTGGACAAGGCCCTTTCCAACTGGAAAAAAATGCAAGACCTGCCCGACAAGAATGGAAAGAGGCGCTGCTTTGTTACCGTCGACGGAGACATTGTTGATCAGATGGGTGTGATAAGTGGTGGAAGGTTCTCGCACGGGTCTCACGGGCTTCTTGTAAGGAAGAGAGAAATAGCCGAGCTGAAAAAGGCTTCTGCAACTCAGAAGGCAAAGGTTGAAGAGTTGCAGTCCAAACTCGAGGAAATCATTGCCCGGATTGAGGAAAAAAAGGACTCACTTGAAGGCCTCACTGAGGACAGATGGACCTGCCAGGACGAAATAAACGAGCTTGACAAGGTGCTGTTTCGCCTTGGCCAGGAATTGGATCAATTGGAAAAAATGTCCCGGAAGATATCAGAGGATCTTGAAAGAAAAGGGATAGAGCGGAACAAACATGAAAAGGAACTCTTGAGGCTCGAAGAGGAACTTAATGAGCGTAAGACAAAGCGAAGAAAGGAAGAGGAATATTTCCAGAAAAAGGAGTGTGAGCTAAAAGAGGCAGAAGAGGAATTTGAACAGTACCGTGAAGAGGTAGCAAGGCTCAAGGCGGATTACCGGATTTCAGAGGAAGGGCAACGGAGCGCGGCCCGTGAGATGGAGTTATTGGACAGTTACGTTGATGATTCCCTCAAACGCTTAGAGAGTATCGAAGAGGATATCTCTTCGGGACAGGAGAGGCGGGATAATTGTGAGAGAAGAAAGGCAACCCTTGAGGAAGAGTTGAAAGACCTCTATGACAAGTTACAAAAGGCCGAAAATGACATGAACCGCGCCGAATCAGAGCGCCGGGAGTTTCAGGCCCAGATCAGGGGGGAAGAGAGGAAGGAGGAAGAGCTGAAAAGCCAGGTTGATGACCTTAAAGAGCGAATCAACGACGCTAAGATGGAGCACTCTGAAATCCAATTCAAGATGAATAATTTAATTGAAAAGGTCAGGGAAAAGCTCAACTTGGATCTCCCTGAAATCTACAAAGAGGACTTGCAGGATGACTTCACTAAGAGAGAGGCCGAGGAAAGGGTTGAGCAACGGAAGGAATTGAGGGGCCGATTAGGAGATGTAAATCTGGCAGCCATAAAAGAGCTTGAGGCGCTGAAGGAGCGTCACGAATTCATTGTGGGTCAGCGTGAGGACCTGATCAATTCCATCGAATCGTTGCTGATCGCCATCAAAAAGATAAACAGGACTTCTCTCGAAAAATTTAAAAAGACATTCCAGGATGTGGATGAAAAACTGAAAACGGTCTTTCCTATCCTGTTCAACGGGGGGATCGCTGGGTTGAGATTGACCGATGAGACAAGGCCCTTGGAAAGTGGGGTCTTAGTGGAGGTACAGCCGCCCGGAAAAAGGCTGAGCCATATGGGGCTCCTCTCAGGCGGAGAAAAGGCCCTGGTTGCCATGGCCCTGATTTTTGCCATCTATATGGTCAAGCCGAGTCCGTTCTGTCTCCTTGATGAGGTGGATGCCCCCTTGGATGAGGCCAATATCGATCGGTTCAACATCCTGCTTCAAGAGATAAGGCAGGCATCTCAGATAATTATGGTAACGCATAGCCGAAAGACCATGGAAGTCACAGACCGTCTTTACGGGATTACAATGCAAGAGCGTGGGGTGTCCAAGCTTGTATCTGTGAACATAAATGGTGGCTCAGGCCAGACGTCTGAAGCAGTCAGTATAGGGAAATAGGACGTTGGCTTTTTTTAAGAAAAAAAAGGAGAAAGAACAAGAAGATAACTCGGCTACTCCGGATAAAGCGCCTGTCCAGACCATCCCTGACAGCAATGCCTCAAATCAGGAGAAGGGCCTTTTTAGGAGACTCCGCCAGGGGCTTTCAAAGACAAGGTCCTCTCTGACAGGAAGATTAGACCGCCTTTTTTTGGGTAAGAAGGAGATTACCGAGGAACTGTTGGATGATTTGGAGGAGATCCTTTTCACCTCGGATATCGGTGTGGCCACAACCCAGAAACTGATTGATTCTGTTCAGGAAAAGGTGGCAAGAAAGGAGCTTAAAGATCCTGAAAAGCTAAAGACTGCTCTTAAAGAACATATGCTGTCGTTCTTGGACGTTGAGGCAGTGGAGCACCCCTCCCCCGGCCCGGGAGAACCCTTAGTCATAATGGTTATCGGTGTAAACGGTGTCGGGAAGACCACCACCATAGGAAAGGCGGCCAATCGTTTCAGATCAGAGGGGAAAGAGGTCCTGTTGGTTGCAGCCGACACCTTCCGGGCCGCTGCGGTGGAACAGTTGACTATCTGGGGCGAAAGGGTAGGTGCCACGGTCATAAAACAGGATACGGGCTCAGATCCTTCGGCCGTAGCCTTTGACGCCCTGACTGCTGCCGTTGCCAGAAAAGTTGACGTGGTCCTTATCGATACTGCCGGCCGGCTTCATACAAAAATCAATCTCATGGAGGAACTGCAAAAGATCCATCGGGTAATCGGCCGTAAGCTTCCTGGTGCCCCCCATGAGGTCTGGCTGATTTTGGACTCCACTACGGGTCAAAATGCGATTGCGCAGGCCAAGACATTTAATGAGAGGTTTGGGGTAAGCAGCATTATCCTGACCAAGTTGGACGGGACTGCAAAGGGCGGCATTGTGGTGGGCATTTCCGGGGAGCTTGGTATACCGATCAAATTTATCGGCATAGGGGAAAAGATGGACGACCTCAGGCCTTTTAACGCCGCGGATTTTGTGCAGGCCATCTTTGATTAGTACCTATATTTCAAAATCCCGTCATGTTTGCGTAGGATTTATACCACAGCCAGATTGAATATTTTAAGAAATTCTTTAAATTTCTAAAAGACCTATCAAAAAAATGACGGAGCGAAGCGACTTCCACAAATATTCAATATTCAATAGTCAATTCCGGCTTCGCCGAGTTAGGAGTTACTCGCCCCAGCGCTTAAAAAGATTGTGCTCAATCTGCAGGTAATCAAATATCTTCCCAATGGTTTGGTCAATGATATCATCGATGGTCTTGGGTTGGTGATAAAAGGAGGGTACAGGGGGAAGGAGGTGCGCTCCCATGTCAGCGGCCATGGTCATCAGCCTGAGATGCCCTTTATGAAGAGGGGTCTCCCTGACCACGAGGACCAGTTTTCTCTTCTCTTTTAGGGTTACGTCCGCGGCCCTGACAAGGAGGTTGTCGGTATAAGAGTTGGCGATTCCGGAAAGGGTCTTTATGGTGCACGGCGCCACCACCATTCCAGAGGTCAAAAAGGACCCGCTGGCCAAGGAAGCGCCCACATCTCTGTTGTCATAGCAATAGTCGGCCATGGCCTTAACATCGGCTGACTTATAGTCAGTTTCGATTTCAATATTTCTCTCCCCTGCTTCGGATATAATCAGGTGTGTTTCGATCCCTTTTTCCTTGAGGAAACCGAGCAGTTTCACCCCGTAAATTACGCCGCTTGCGCCTGCAATTCCCACAACAATTCGTCTGTTCATACACTACCTTATTTTAGGGACGCAGATTTGCGCAGATGCACACAGATCTGAAAATCGTGGGAACCTACGTTTATCTACGTCCAGAATATTTTTAGGGTTTGAGACCTTCAATCGCCCTTGGCCGGTCTTATCTCCTTAAATTGTTTTCCATAGTCAAAGGATTTTCATGGACGCTTGAACAACCGCCTTTGCAAATTCAGCATCTTCCATATTGGCATCAATTTCTAAAACTTCAATTCCCGGATTCAAACCGTCCTGCAGTTCCTCAAGAAAGACGCGGTCTTCTTCAGGATCGTAGGTGGCATTGCCGGGATAATCAACAGAAGACCATCCCCGCAGCGGTATCAGGACCTTGACGGGTCCCGCTGCTCGATTCAGTTTTTCCTTAAAGGCTTTTGCAACTTCTCTTAACTCATCGGGAGAAAGGCGCACCCATGTGCGGAATCTGTCCAAGTCGTACTTTCTCCGTTCATTATATTCAGGTTTATATTTGGATTTGGCCGGGGTCATGTGGTTGACACTGCAGGTGGATATCACCTGGGGGATCCCTGCCTTGCCTGCGGATTCCATTCGATTGGGCCCCGCATCTCTCATAAACCCGAAGAGATGTTCCCCAACCCCGCCCGGCGCAAGATCTATGACTCCCTGAAACAGCCCGTGCGAGATCATCTCTTCCATGGCCCTGTCCCCGATCCCTGCGGCGGAAAAACCGATCACCTGATAGCCTCTCTCTTCAAGGGCAGTCCTCACTGCACTGGCGCATTTTTCACAGGGACCGAGCATTGTCATTGCGATAGCCTTACCTTTTTCCGCCCGGGAGGAGGTGATTGTTCCCTGGACCATCCCGGCTAATGCATAGGCGGCCCTGTCCACCACGTTCTTGAGGAGATCTGAAAGGCCGGATATCTCAACGACCGAATGGAACAGAGCGATGTCGCCGGTCCCGATATAGCGGGTAGCAAGTCCAGGCAGGGCAGCAGTGGAAGAGATCATCAGTTTAGGTATGCCGAACGGAAGCGCCCTCATAACCTCTGTGGCCATGAGCGATCCGGTTGATCCGCCGATGCCGATCACGCCATCCAGTTTTCCTTCAACAAAGCATTCACCGGCAATGCGTGATGCACCAGCTATGGTGATATTGGTAATCCGCGACCGTTCTTTTGATGCACGGATCTCCTCGATGATGCTGCCGCCGGCCTTTGCCACCTTCTCCGGTGTAATATCCGCCCGCGTCGGGCCTTCACCCCGCATGGAGATATCCATGAGTAAAGGCTTCAGCCCGAGGGATTCTATTTTATCCCTGAGGTAATAGGTCTCTTCACCCTTTGTATCCAGGGTGGAAATGATGAGCACTGTTTTTTCCATTATATTCCCCATCCGCAGACCCGCCTGCCTCTGCGAGGAACAAGCGGGCAGGTTACGCAGATTATTCTCCCCTCAGCCATCCTTCAATCAACAATCAACAATCATCAATCATCAGTCGACAATCCCTATCCCTGTTCCGCCTCGATCTTCGCTTTAATATCCTTTTTCAGGGTCTCTTTGTTGACCTTTCCCGAGTCTCCCACGGCAGGGAACTCGTCCACGACTTCAAGACGTTCCGGGAGTTTAAACATGGCCAGCTCTTTTCCCTTCAGGAATTCCACCATCTCCTCAAAGGTGAAGTCCTGGCCAGACTTTGGGATGACATAGGCGCAGCACCTTTCCCCCATTTCCCGATCAGGATAGCCCACAATAGCCACAGACGCCACCTTGGGATGTTCATTGAGCAGACCCTCTACCTCCGCCGGATAGATATTCTGGCCGCCCCGGATAATCATGTCCTTTGAACGCCCTAAGATCCAGAGGCACTCCTGGTCAAATTTGACAATATCACCGGTGGAAGTCCAGCCTTCAGGACTGAACACAGTGGAGGTGAGTTCTTCATCCCTGTAATAGCCTGCCGGCGCATGGGGTCCCCTGAAAAATAAAATCCCTGGTTCTCCATCAGGGACCTCATTTTTTTCTTCTTCATCCATCAGCCGTACCTTGTTTCCGGGCAGCATCCTGCCCACAGTCCTGCGGCGCAGATCCTTGGGATCATCAACCCGGCACCCGGAGACAGATCCCATATCCTGTGTTCCAAGGTCACTGGTGATGGCGGCCCCGAACGCCTCTTCAGCCTCTTCAGCCACCTGGGGGGAAAGATAGCCGCCGGCGGAGCGGATGAAACGGAGAGAGCTAAGGTCATACTTGGAAGTGTCTACCTCTAACATCCTGACTAAGTGTGTGGGCACCACACCGATAGCGGTGGCCTTTTCCTTTTCAATCAGGGCCAGGGCCCCATCCGGACTGAACTCCTCTAACATGACCGTTTTGGCGCCGGCTATGGGAGCGGCAAAATAGGTGAGTGTCCCGGCGGCCCCGCCGGCATGGGGGGCAATCGCCATGGTGATATCATCCTTGTTAAGACCCCAGATATCGACCCTCCCTTTGGATGTGCAAACGCGTGGTGCACAGGGCCACTCCACTAATTTGGGCAGACCGGTTGTCCCGCTGGTTGTGGTCAAAAGCGCCACGTTCCGGATAGGATCCAATCTTCTTTCGGCAAGG
>JAUWPC010000161.1 GCA_030611815.1 Desulfobacteraceae bacterium | reverse complement strand
AGAGGTTATAAAAGTGGTGGAAATGCCTACAATTGATAAAATAGTAAAAAATGTTTTATGTCAAGGAAAAAATGGGCTTCCAGGAATTTTATTTGTGTCGGCGATTTTAGCCTTGGGAAAGAAAGCAAATCGGTCAGGATTGCTTGATAGTTGGCAACAGCCCCGGGTCAATGTTACTGCATCTATACGTAATAAAATATCGCGTTTCATTCTTGCAGGTGACATGGAACATATTGATATTTAGAAAAGAAATGGCAGAGCAATTATGACGCTAAATTTTCTTTTACACTTTTTTTAAATTCAAATTTTAATGGTCTCGTAAAAAGTCGGAAAGTTCGGGATTCTTAGTAAGCCCTTAGGGCTAACTGCTTACAATAATTCTCAATTCCTAAATACCTAAATCCCTAAATCCATGTAAAAAGGACTTTTTACATGGGCGTCAATTATTAATGATCGCAATCTATTGAGATGAAGGTAATTTCCAATTACCAGTCAATTTGGTATAACCCTGAACAGTACCTTTCATCGCCGGTTTTGGAACATTAAATCTCTCCATATCGCCTCCGCCAGTTATACCAGCAAATTTTCCTGTACCTCCGATTAAATTGCAACTCCCCTTAAGTTTCCCGACACCTACACCTTTACCCTCATATGTCCCAAATATCTGGCTCCCATCGGTTAGAGTCCAAACGATGCTTCCAACTTCGGTATAGGCGCCTTTCAACACAAGACCCGATCCAAGAATCCGTACTGAGGAATGATGAAAGGGGCTCAACTCTGAATCTGCAACAGCAACTCCAAAAGCGTCAAAGGTGAGCTGAAGATCTTTTCCCATTGGCATGGCCGTATAGGGAGAGTTGTAACTCGTAGTAACTGATATAGCCCCCTCTTTAGGAGTCTCTTCAGCAAAAACAAATCCAGTCGTTGCCATTAGCAGAATGGTGAGTACTATCATAAATCTTTTCATCACGATAACCTCCTTCCTTAACAATTTATAAGTTTAGATTGATAGAATTAATGATTAATGATTCACAATCCTAAAAGTTAATACAATACCTGTAGGAGCATGGCATGCACATTTTGAAGGATTTCCCCATTAGATAACCTCCAAAAAATGAGGTTAGAATCTTAAGTGAACTTGACAACATACGATAAGTGCCCTGGCGATTTGAGGAAATTGTTTACTTTTTTCCGTTTTTTGCGTAAAGTTTGTGATTGGCCACTCTACATCGGAGAATGGGTCCGGGCTGGTAGCCCTCACCTCGCAATGTTGACAAGCTTCTGCCCGCCCGACCAAATCCCAATACCGACCATACCCAGGTAATGAATCTTTAGACCGCATATTAGAACTTCTGGCGTGAAGTGACGGTTCGAACCGTGAAAACTTTTTTGAAAAAATTACACGAGCGAACCTGGAGACTGTTCTCATCGCAAATTCGCTGAGAGGCAGACATGGTCCAAAAAGACAAAGCCCTGATCCGGATCGACCTGAATCACTTCAAAATGCACATCAACCTGCCGGAAAGATTGGAAGTAAGTCTCCATTTCACCTCCCCCTCCAGGAAATTCTACCTGTCCCTCGTGGCCCTCATTGTCCATGAGATGAAAAAACATGGCAAAATCGTATCGATTCCACTGGAAGAGCATCATCATGTTCTCGCACTGCTCAACGAAACAATAGGGGAAAGCGCCGGTGTCTCCGACAGCGAACACCTCCTGCCGCGGATCTACCGCAAGTGGAAGGATGCCCTGCCGGACCTGGAGCATGCCCCGCTCTTTCGGGTGCTGGGCAGGAAAAAGGAATACGAGGATGCCGTTGGAAAGACCTATTCGTTTACGGACGAGGAAAAAGATCTTTGGGCTAATTTGTTCGATTACAAAGGGAGCCAGGAACACTTAAGGCTCCGCTTCTCGGTGGACAGACTGGGAGCATCCCTGGACGATGTGACGATCGTGTATGGGACCGAAACGGACCGATTAGATGAGGATGCATGGGATGGATTCGTCCGGGGTCTCCAAGGGGTTGATGAAAAAGGGGATCTATTATTAGATACTCAAGGGGACAAGGAAGATCCCATTGCTCGTGCAGCGAGCTTCGACCAACGCCCTTTAAACAGCCAGAAAAAATGGACGGTTTTGGTCTGTTTGATTGGGCTGGTTATGACAGGGGTTCTGGTCTTATCCTGGCATATCTATTTTCGTGGAAAGCCTTTGAAACCCGAATCCACGTTCTCCAGTGAATTACCACCCCCCTTGCCTGAAAAACCTTCTATAGCTGTACTCCCCTTTGCAAACCTTTCCGGTGACCCTGAGCAAGAGTATTTTGTAGACGGGATTACTGAGCAGATTATCACTGCGCTTTCCAGAATGCCCAGACTCTTCGTGATTGCCCGCAACTCTACGTTTACCTATAAAGGAAAGCCCGTCATGGTTCAGCAGGTGGCAGATGAATTAGGTGTTAAATACGTGCTGGAGGGTAGTGTACAACGATTAAAGGACCAAGTCCGGATCACTGCCCAGTTGGTGGATGCCATCACCGGGCGTCACATCTGGTCAAGCCGTTATGACCGTCGTCTCTCAGACATTTTTGCGCTCCAGGATGACATCACGTTTAAGATTATCGAAGCTCTCGGTGTCAAGCTAACAGAAGGGGAGCAGATAAAGCTTTTCGCATTGGGCACCAGCAATCTTGATGCGTATCTGAAGACTCTGGAATCCCTTGAATATTTCAGACAATTTACTCCGGAGAGTATTATCCTATGCAGAAAGAAGGCTAAAGAAGCAATTGTACTGGACCCCGAATATCCAATGCCTTGGGCTATGGTAGCATGGAGCCACTTTATTGAAGTGCACCTTGGATTCAGCAAAACGCCTCAGGAATCGCTAACTGAGGCTGGCAGGATCACCCAAAAAGTTCTCACCTTGGACCAGAAAGGTTTTCACGGGCATTATCTGATGAGTTACTTATACCTATTTCAGAGCCAATATGATAAGGCACTTGAAGAAATCAGGCAGGCAGAGATTCTTAATCCAAATGGCGCTGACGTTACTGCATTTTACGGTTTGCTACTCACCAGTGCTGGAAAACCTGAAGAGGCAATACCAAAATTTGAAAAGGCAATCCGGCTGAACCCTATCCCTCCTGCCTGGTATTGGCAGAACCTTGGTCATTCATACCGACAAACTGGCCAATATGATGCAGCTATAGAGGCCTATAAGAAAGCACTTGTTATTAATCCAGACCATTTTAGCGCCTGGACAGGTATCACAGCCACGTATGTGTTGGCAGGGAAAAAACAGGAGGCTCAAGAAGCGGCGAAAGAGATCCTTAGAATACAGCCAGAATTTTTACTCAAGAAATACAAAAAATCCGTCATGCTTAAGGATAAAGCTGAAATAAGTAGATTTATCGGTGCCTTGCGCGAAGCAGGACTAAAGTAAGGAACAGTGAAAAAGGACTTCTGCTCTGATGCCTTATTTATCACAGCATCTTTTATACTTTTTCCCGCTTCCACATGGGCAGGGCTCATTGCGTCCAACTTTCTTTTCGGCTATAACTGGTTTCGGGCGATTCAACAATATTTCTAAGTCGGTAATATCCTCCGGTTTATCCGGGTCCAATTCAATGGTGTATTCCCAACCTTTTTCTTCAAATATTGATGCAACTTCTTTCAATCTTTCTTCTGTTTGAACCTCAACAACAGCAGGCTTCTTTTTTGTGCCCAATTTGGCCGTCTTTTTACCATCAAAGATTTTTTCCATTTTTTCACCATTAGGAATATAATAGGGTTCATGGTACCCGTTCACAGGTTCAGGGTTCAAGAGCTAATTGTATGGAACTATAGTTAAAAATGAGGTTAAGTCAAGGGAAATCTCTTTCGTTAGTCCTGTATTATGTTTGCCTCCCTGAGACTTTCCAACTCCTCCCATCTGTCATATGTCTCATCCAATTCCCGCTCAAGTTCCTTCAACCTTGCCTGAGTCTGGCTTATCTTTCCGCCGTCACCCCTGTAAAATTCCGGTGATGACATCTGCTCATAGATCCTATTTCGTTCCTGCTCCAATTCTTCTATACGACCGGGAAGCCTCTCCAATTCCCGTCCCTCCTTAAAGGTGAGCTTCCGGGGGCGGTTCTCCTTCTTCGGCCCTTTTTTAGAGGCTCTTTTCCCGATTGCGCCTCTCTTGCCCGAGCCCTTTTTATCGTCCTGCTCGGGCCGCTGATTGATCCAATCGTCATATCCTCCTGCATATTCAGTGACAACACCGTCGGCCTCAAACACAAGAGTGCTTGTAACCACATTGTTCAGAAAGGCTCGATCATGGCTAACCAGAAGGATGGTGCCGGAATATTCCAGCAGTCGCTCTTCAAGCACTTCAAGTGTTTCCATATCAAGATCATTGGTCGGTTCGTCCATCACGAGAACATTGGAGGGCTTTGTAAAGAGCTTGGCAAGGAGCAGCCTGTTTCTCTCTCCACCGGACAGAATACGCACAGGACTCCTTGCTCGTTCCGGGGAGAAAAGAAAATCCTTCAGATAGCCAATCACATGGCGCTGGACACCATTGATCAAGAGCATATTTTTCCCTTCGGCTATATTCTCCTGAACAGTCATCTCTTCGTCGATCTGGGCACGGAGCTGATCAAAATAGACAACCTCAAGTCTGGTCCCTGTCCTGACCCGACCCTTTTCCGGCTCAATATCCCTGAGAAGAATCTTAAGAAGGGTTGATTTACCGACACCATTGGGACCTATAATACCGATCCTGTCCCCCCGGATTATCCGTATTGAAAAACCCTTGATGATGGGGGCGCCGCCATAACCATGGCTGATACCGGCTGCCTCAATCACCAGCTTGCCTGTACGTTCCGCCTCCTGGATCTGCATTCGGGCGCTGCCCGCCGATTTACGCCAGGCCTGCTGCACCTCCCTCATTTTGATAAGGGCCCGGACCCTCCCCTCGTTTCTTGTGCGTCTTGCCTTGATCCCTTTCCTGATCCATTCCTCCTCTTTTGCCAGCTTCCTTTTAAACTGGTCTCGCTGCGCCCCTTCCACCTCCAGGGCTGTTTGTCTGCGCTCGAGGAACTCTCGGTACCCGCATTCCCAGTTAACAAGACGGCCTCGGTCTACCTCAATGATCCGGGTTGCAAGTTTTTGGAGAAATATCCTGTCGTGGGTGACAAAAATGATGGTTCCTCTGTACTTCTGCAGGAACTCTTCCATCCAGTTTATGGAAGGTAAATCCAGATGGTTGGTGGGCTCATCAAGAAGAAGGATGTCCGGTTCTGCAACCAGCGCCCTTGCCAGGAGAACCCTTCGCCTGAACCCCACAGACAGGGTTTCAAACCTTACATCAGGGTCGAGGGAGAGCCGTGTCAGGATCATGTCCACATGCTGGCGGATCTGCCATCCCTGTGCCCCCTCCAATTCCTCCTGCAACATCTCTATCTTCTTGATCGAGGCCTTATCAGCACCTTTAGCCAGGCTTCTTGTGAGTTGCTGGTATTCTTCTAACAAAGCCCCGATCCGCCCCAGTCCGTCGGCCACTACATCGTAAACAGAGCCCCTAAGATCAGGCGGCAGTTCCTGGGAAAGACCCGCTACCTTGGCACCTCTATTAAGGGTGATTACCCCGCCATCCGGTTCAATCTCACCGCTTATCAACCTTAAAATTGTCGTCTTGCCTTCTCCGTTACGCCCGAGGAGACAGACCCTTTCCCCCTTCTCCACCTGCAAGTGCACCCTGTCGAGCAGAGGCAGACCACCAAAAGCGACACTCACATCCTGAAAACCTAAAAGAGCCATATGACTACTGTAATCCTATCCTGTTAACCGAGACCTTTGCAAAACGCCCCCTTCGAAGTCTGCGCTTATCTATCCAATCTCGGCGTCCCCGATGAGCGGGATTTGTCAACAGATGGATTTAAAAAGTTACTGAATTACCGAAGGACATCCCCCAGGCCACTGCATTCACTATTTTTGTTCCGCAGGACCGAAGGAGCGGATGAAAAGATCGTGGAGGGCCTGCCGGCCGTCATCGGAGAGGTAGCGGGTTCCGGTGCCGGCAAACGTATCTGAGGTAATCACCGGTGTGTTCTCAACCCATTGGCTGTCCTCCCAGGAAAACCACCCCTTTCGTTCCTGATCATAGACGCTCAGCGGCCGGTTAAATAGTTTTGCCAACTCGACCCCCCAGCCGGTTCCCCCCTTGACGGTGTTGTCCGCCTGTATCCATCCGACCGCAATGACATGGTAGCCGCTATTGACCATGTGAAAAATCGACTGGATGACTTTTCGGATCTTATCCATCTGGGAGTAAGTGCGTTTCATCCGCTTGGACACAATTTCCATGCTGACATCGCCCTTTTGCAGCTCTTCCCGGTTCAGTACCCGGACGCCCCGGGTGCGCTCGGCATTGTGCCCTTCAAATGATATATTCACCTCTTTTATGTGCCAGGCCTCGGCAAGTTTGCCGAATTCCGCCTCAGCCCCCTTGTGGCCGCCGCTGTACAGCGTGATTTTTGAAATGTCTGTCATTTTTTTATCTCCTGAGTTTTTTAAGACGTTGTGTAATAATGAAAAAAACAACCCGCCACGTTTCGGCAGGGTGAGTGGGTAAAATAATTCAGATTTTCTGTATTGCAACCCTGGCCGTCATATTTTTTCACACAAACCTGCCCTGAAGTTTTGCACCCAGCGTAATAAAGAGGTCAACCCTCCTATTAAAATGCCTCATTTGCGAGATTCAGGATTTTACTTGACAATGGTGAATCAATGGGATAAAGTATTTTGCAATAGTTGCTGTTCCTGGATGAAAAGATGAAAAAGGCGGTATCGTAAGCCCCGGAATAAGTTCGGGGCTTTTTTAATTTTAACACATAGCCGATCTCAAAACCTCCTTATCGATCCTATCATTTTGCTCCTCTAAAGGGGTGCTTAAGCCTGCCACTCGCCCGCAACCTGCGGGGCCAGATAAAATACAGGTTCCCAGTTTCAGACCAGTGCCCTTGGAATATTCACCAAGTGAAATGAAAGCTTGTTTCAGTATGGTGAAGTATATTCCTGAGGCGCAAACCAACATCCGCCACGACGGAACCACTTCCCTGGACTGAAATGTCACGAGGCCTAAGCTATAGCAATGGCCTGTGATCCCTGAAGGGAAGTGTAATCAAACAGTGCGTTTGAGATCGGCTCAACATAAGAAAGGAATTTATGGAATTTAAATCATTTAATTTAGACCCCAGCGTCGAGGCAGGTGTAGCTGCTGCCGGGTTTGTCACTCCAACCCCTATCCAGACCGAGGCTATCCCGTCGGTCATGAACGGACGAGACATTATGGGCCTGGCCCAGACCGGTACCGGTAAGACGGCGGTCTTTGCACTGCCGATTTTACACCGGTTAATGCAAGGCAAACGCGGTCATGTCCGTTCACTGATCATCGCACCCACT
>JAUWPC010000077.1 GCA_030611815.1 Desulfobacteraceae bacterium | reverse complement strand
ATTGCTTAAAATAAAAATGCAGCGTATCCGGTCAATGAAAGGACGGAAGATTAAAAAGTGGGCCATTGTAGACTCCCAGCCGCACCATCATGATCGGTTCAAAAACCATCATTTTGACATTATCATCGATCATCATAGGGTGGGACCATTATCAAAGGCCCCCTTCGTGGATATAAGGGAGGATTATGGCGCAAATGCAACAATCATGACCGAGTACCTGAGGGCCTCCAAGATCACCCCGTCCCCGAAGCTGGCAACGGCCCTCTTCTATGGCATTAAGACCGACACAGATAACTTTGTGAGGGAATCGTTACCTAACGATATCAATGCATTCAGGTATCTTTACGGTTTCACAAATATGAATATCATTAAAAAAATCGAGGCTTCGGAGATATCTAAGCAGACTTTATCTGATTTTCGCCTTGCAATAGAACGGTTGGTCCTTGTAAAAGATATAGCTTTTATCAGCATGGGAGAAGTGGTCAATCCTGATGTCCTGGTGATAATCGCTGATTTTTTTATGAAACTGGCAGAGGCCAATTGGAGCATAGTAACCGGAATATACGAGGAAAAGTTGATTGTTATCTTGAGGAATGCGGGTTTCAGGGGTGATGCAGGCAAGACAGCACAGGAATTGTTCGAACCGTGGGGTGGTCTTGCCGGAGGACACAAGAGCGCTGCCAGGGCTGAAATCCCATTGAAGAATATTGTAGATAAAATAGACGACACTCCCCGGTTGAACAGACTGGTTTTAAAAAAGGTAAAAAGCCTTTAGGAAGGTTTTTAAGGAGATTAACCTTGCCCGTTTTTAAAGATAGGATAGTTGACAATAAACTCCTTGATGAGGTCAAAGGCCTCATCGATCAGGAAAATAGCGTTGCGCTGAAAAGGCTCGTCGACCAGATGCGGCCCGCTGATGTGGCCGATCTAATCGAGCATTTGAACAGGGATGAGCGCCTGTTCATTTTTCGTCTTTTAGAGCCCGATGGGGCCGGGGAAGTCCTTGTAGAGATCGAACCACCGGTTCAGGAACGGATCATGAAAGATCTCGACAATAAGGCCATTTCTCAAATTGTCGAGGAGCTTGATTCAGATGATGCCGCCGACCTCGTTGGGGACCTGCCGGCTGAACGGGCAAGGGAGGTCATTGAATCTGTTGGCGACGAAGTTTCAGAGGAACTTGAAAAGCTGCTCCCCTACCCCGATGATACGGCCGGCGGCAAAATGGCCTTGGAGTTTGTCGCGGTCAAGGCCGACGCAACAGTGCGAAACGCAATCGAATCGATCAGGGAAAAAAGGGAGGAGGTAGAAAATCTCTATTACATCTGGGTTACAGACGCCTTTGAAAGGCTGGTCGGAGTAATCTCCCTGAAGGACCTCGTGCTCGAGCCTCCCGATAAAGAGATCAGCGAGATAATGAACCGGGAGGTCATTTCAGTAAACGCAAAAACCGACCAGGAAGAAGTGGTTAACCTGGTTAGAAGATATGACCTTGTGAATATACCTGTGGTCGATGATTTTCATCGTTTGGTGGGGCGTATTACCCATGATGATATCATTGATGTGATTGAAGATGAGGTGGATGAGGATTTTTCTCTTATGGCTGGAGTGATTGATCAGGAAATTACAGAAGAGTCCACCATAAAGATCTCAAGGGCAAGACTTCCCTGGCTGGTTGCGGCGCTGTTCGGGGGCGTTTTTGCCGCATTTGTTATCAACCAGTTCGCTGCCTCTTTAGAAGAAGTAATTGCCCTTACGTTTTTTTTCCCGGTCATTATGGCCATGGGGGGAAACACGGGCATTCAGGCATCCACGGTTGTTGTGAGGGGTCTCGCCACAGGTGACATCAGTCTTGTCAATGTCGGAAAGAGGCTCTGGATGGAAATGAGGGTCGCCTTCATTAATGGGATAATATGCGGCCTCATCCTTGGGCTGATTGTGGGCTTTTGGCTCGGCGATTACAGGCTGGGTTTTATTATTACCGTGGCCCTCATCTTGATTATCCTGATTGCAGGTTTGATCGGCTCTGCCGTCCCATTAGCCCTTAAGAAACTGAATATTGACCCTGCCCTTGCGGCGGGACCCTTTGTAACTACCTCAAACGATATTATCAGCCTCTTTATCTATTTAGGTCTTGTAACAATTTTCCTTCGTTCAACCGCTTAGCCCCCCTACCCTTCTTCAAACCTGCCCACTAAAATACGAACGAATTGCTTCAGCTAACGCATGGTTGATCCCTGGCACCTGTTTCAGATCTTCAATCGTCGCCTTAGAGATAGTCTCTATATCTTTGAAATACATGAGTAATTGATGTTTTTTTTTCTTGCCAATTCCGGGAATCGAGTTTAAATCAGACCTTGTCAAATTTTTCCCCCTCAGCCCTCGGTGGTACATGATCGCCCTCCGATGAGCCTCGTCTCTGATCCGCATCATCAAGAGAAGCACCGGATGATCGGCCCTTAGTATCAGAGGGTTTTTTCGGCCAGGGAGATATATTTTGTCCCGTTGCTCCTGACGATTTTCATCGGGTTTTGCAATAGAGATGACTTCGGGAACTGGAAAAACTTTTTTCGAATCTATAGTCAGCCCATCTTTTGACAAGAGAGGCATTTGCTGGTCTATCACACGCCTGACTATGGCAAGGTGACCTTTGCCCCCGTCCACTAAAAAGAGATCCGGCAACGCTCCTTTTGCTATCCTTCTTTCCACCATCTCCGCCATCATACCGTAATCATCAATACCGCTGCTCATCTTCATCCTGTAATTTCGATATCCCTGCCGGTGATGTTGTCCCTCCACAAAGGAGACCACGGTTCCAACCGCCAGCCCTCCCTGCAGGTTTGAAATATCAAGCCCCTCAATATGCCTCGGCGTTCTGTTTAGGCCTAAAACAGACTTGGCGGCGGCCATAAGATCCTCCCTTTGGGCCTCCTGATGGCCAACAAGGAGATTTTCAGCATTGGCCATTGCCATGGCTACGAGCTTTCTCTTCTCCCCCCTCTGAGGCCGGTGGAGTACAATCTTTTTAGCTGCCAGATCACAAAGCCATGCCCTAATTGAAATAAAGTCTTTGATCGGTTCTGAAATGAGGATCTTCTGCGGTATAAAGACCTCGCGCGAGTAATACTGCTTCAGGAAAGCCTCCATGACCTCGGAGGCAAGCGCTGAACGATCTTTGAAGAGAAAGCTCCCGGTTCCTGTTAAATACCCTCTTCGAATAAAAAGAATCACCACCTGATGAAGTTTTCCATTTTGAGCCAGGCCTATAACGTCCTGATCCTCCAATCGGGGAGATACCACATGTTGACGTTCAATGGTTTTTGTCAGGGCATTGATCTGGTCCCGTATTCCGGCTGCCACTTCAAAATCCAGATGCGCCGCAGCCTCATCCATATCGTTTTTCAACCTCGCGATTAGCTCAGGGTTACGGCCTTCCAAAAAAAGTCGGACCTGTTGTACAATCTCATTATATTCACGGGCAGGAATCTCATGAGAGCAGGGCGCGAGGCAGCGGTTCATTTGAAAATTGAGGCATGGTCTTTCCCTCTGTTGCAGCTTTTGGCTCTTACACTTGCGCAGTTTAAAAACCCGGTCAATTATTCTTTTGGTGCTGCGCATGGAATTGGCAGAGGAAAAGGGACCGAAATAGAGGGCGCCGTCCTTCTTTATCTTTCGGACAACAGCAAGGCGTGGAAAAGGCTCACCGATATCAAGCCTGAGACAGGGGTATTGTTTGTCATCACGCAAGATGATGTTATAACGCGGCATAAATCTCTTTATTAGATTGCTCTCAAGGATAAATGCCTCCTGCTCGGTAGAGGTCAGGATGAAATCAAGGCCATCGGCCTTTTTCATCATCCTGCCGGTTTTGGTGGAAGGTTCAGGTTTGGGTCTGAAATAGGAGAGGACCCTTTTACGAAGATTTTTCGCCTTGCCCACATAAATAACCCGCCCGGATGGGTCCACGAAAGAATATACGCCAGGGCCGTTCGGGAGAGTCTTCTGCAACAAATTCACATTCAATTCATGCTGTGTAGGACTGCTCGGTTTCATTTCGCTTTTCTTCACCAACGAGTTTAAAAGGGGCTTGCATCTTAACATGGTAGATGATAGTCAATATTTCAGTCAAGCTTATATAATCCCGTCTAACCGGTAAAAAATGAAACATGACAGATCTTACGAGACCTTTGAAAAAACGTTCAATTTCGTTCAAGATCAAGGCGCATGAGGATTTTAACCACAGGAATATATTGAATATTTCGAGGATTGAAATCCGAATGCAACGCGGAGATCGGGCGAAAGGGGGCGTTTTGCAAAGGTCTCCTTACATCTTCATCCTAATATTGGTATTTACGGCCATTTCGGTCATGAACGCCTGTTCCTTCAAAAAGGTACGTATGCCGCCCTTAGCCTCTATAGACGGAATACCAGGTCATTTCGGTAAGGGTAGGATAATTGACCTTGAGGAGGGAAAATCAATATCTTTTGAACAGCTCATTAATCAGTTGCAATCAAAAGAACTAATTTTTGTCGGGGAGGTGCATGACAACCCTGAGCATCATCTGATACAGGTTCAGATCCTTCAGGCGCTCATGGCCCGGTACGGTCCGCTAACCGTTGCCATGGAGTTTTTTGACGAGTCGCGGCAACCGGTTCTTGACAGGTATCTCGAAGAAGAGGTCAGTGAAGCAGTGTTCCTGGAGGATGTTGACTGGGACAAAGGGTGGTCCTTCCCTTACCATTTTTACAGGCCAATCATATTCTTATCTAAGGAAAAGGGTCGAGCACTCCTCGGGATCAATGTGCCTAACAACATCGTAAAGAAAGTAGCCAGGTCGGGTCTGGACAGCCTGACCCCGGAAGAACATGATCAAGTGGCAAAGGAAATCAACCTCGACAATCAGGCCCATCGCGATTATCTGAGCGAGGTGTTTAAAAAACATTCACGCCATCATCAGCTAAAAAACTTTGACTATTTCTATCAGGCCCAATGCGTCTGGGAAGAGACCATGGCCGAGAACATCGCCCGGTATTTGACTGATAACAGGGGGAAAATGGTTGTTTTCACCGGAAACGGCCACATCATTGACAAGTTCGGGATACCGGACCGGGTTTTGAGACGGATCGCGGTTAATATGGCCACAATCGTATTATATCCCTTGACAGATCGATTGATCATAAATAAAAACATGGCCGATTACGTTTGGCTGACAGGCGGGTGTTCTTCAGGAGAGCATCGTGGCCGTAGACTACCAAAACATCAAACTGGGTCAGGAGAGAAACTAAAAAAATGAAGATTGCACCAGAAAAAATTGACGATCTCAGCCCTGAAAAACGAAAAGCAGTCATGGAGAGGTCCATGGATGACATCTCATCAATATTTGAAGATGTCCGGGGCATAGTGGATGATGTAAAATACCGCGGCAACGCAGTGACTTTAGAGCATTACAAAAAGCATAAGGCGGATATTACGACCTCTGATCTGGAGGTCACAAGGGAAGAAATCCAGGAGGCGTACAACATTGTGGACGCAGAGGTAGTTGAATGCCTCAAAACTGCCGCACTGAATATTACGAAATTCCACCAGGCACAGTTAGAACGCGAGATGTGGTCCATAGAAATTTCAGAGGGCATTTTAGCCGGCCGAGTTACAAGGGCCATGGATATCGTGGGATGTTATGTCCCTGGGGGCACAGCCGCATATCCAAGTTCCGTCCTCATGACTGTGCTCCCTGCTAAAGTAGCAGGGGTGGGTCAAACCGTTGCAGTAACGCCTCCCAAAGAGGGGATGAAGGGAAACCCTGCCACCTTGGTGGCCGCTGATATTGCAGGTTGTGACCGGATTTTCAAGGTGGGAGGGCCCTGGGGTGTGGCGGGGTTGGCCTACGGCACAGAGACAATGCCAAGAGTGGACAAGATTGTGGGGCCGGGAAACAAATACGTGACCGCTGCCAAGATGTTGGTCTATGGGCAGGTGGACATTGACTCACCCGCCGGACCGAGCGAGGCCCTCATCCTCGCGGATGAAACAGGAGACCCTGAATTGATCGCCCTCGATTTCCTTTCACAGCTCGAGCATGATCCTGACTCTGCGGCTGTATTGGTGACTCCATTGGAAGGATTGGCCTCGGCGGTCTGCGAGATCATAGAGAGGGAATATGAGTCTCTTCCGCGAAAGGATATTTTTGAGTCCTCTCTGTCCAAACATTCTTATGTGCTTATTGCTAAGGATATGGAACAGGCTATCGATTTTACAAATGAATATGCCGCTGAACATCTTCAGATCATGACCTATGACCCATTTATTACCCTGAACAAGATCAAACATGCCGGATCAATTTTCATGGGCCCCTACGCACCGGTGCCGGTGGGCGACTATGCCTCCGGAACCAACCATGTCCTTCCCACCGGTCAATGCGCCCGCATGTTTTCTGGTCTCTCGGTGGATGATTTCATCAAAAAGCCCACATTCCAGTATTTGAGCAAGGAGGGACTCGCCAGCCTGAAAGATACGGTCATAACCTTAGCCGAAGCAGAAGGGCTTCCGATTCACGCACGGGCGGTTAAGGCCAGATTCAAATAGGGTTAAAAAATAGCCACAGAGACTCAGAAACACAGAGGAAGACATTTATTTCCCTCTGTGCCTGGCAAAAAAATAGATACGTGACCGTACGGGTCGAAACTTTTTGAAAACTTACACCAAACACAAAATACTTTTTGCGAGATAATCAAAATTAAAGGAGGTTTGAAAAATGGCTGAAATCAAGGGATACAATATGCCTGATGAGCTGTTCTACCACGAGGAACATAGTTGGGCCAAGGTGGAGGGCACAAGAGTTACCGTGGGGATGACCGATATGTTCCAAAAAGAGGCCGGGGACATTGTATTTATTGATCTCCCCGAAGAGGAAGATGAAGTGAGCCAGGGAGAGACCTGTGGAAAAATTCAATCCAGAAAATGGATCGGCAAATTAGTGGCCCCAGTCTCAGGAGAAATCACTGAAATTAACGAGGAGATGGAAGAGGATACCGGCCTGATTAATACCGATCCCTATGGCGACGGCTGGATCTTAGTGATTGAGGCGGAGGATGAGGATGAACTCCAATCCGAATTAAAAAATCTGATCCACGGTGATGCGGTCCGGGATTTTGTAGATCGAGAAATAGCTAAAGCAGAGGAAGAAAAGGCTAAGGCCGAATAGCATTGAATATTGACGATTGAATATTGTATCAGACCTTTGCAGAAAGTTTTGACGCTCTTAATTACCCTTGTGTTTCAGTAGAAAGACCCGGAAAAAGACGCCGCGAGAACTAATTCGGGTGCTTTTGCCTAAAATCGGAATATTCAATATTCAATAGAAAATGTTCAATTTTGGAGGTATCATGTCCGAAGAGTGGCGTCTGTTTAAAAACCTGAGAAGATCTGTCTCCACTGCCGAGGGTCTGGCAGTGGATGACACCCTGCCTCAGTCCGTTGCCCGCAATAACTCTCCACCAATACTCCACCTCTACACATTTGTTCCGTCAGTTATTGTTGGCAAATATCAGGATATCGAAGCGGCGTTGAGGCTTGAGAGATGCAAGGCCCATGGAATTGAATTCAATCGAAGGAGCACTGGTGGCGGGACTGTAATCATGGGCCCGGAAATCGTGGCCCTTGGTCTGGGCATAAACGTTGACCACCCCCGGCTTAAAAAGGGAGTGGGAGGAGTATTTCAATCGCTCAGTCTGGTCCTTTTGCGCGCCCTTGATAAGGTTGGAATCGAGGCATATTTTCAACCAAAAAATGATCTCGAGGTGAATGGCAGGAAGATCGCCGGGCTTTCGGCCGCGTCAGAAGCGGACAACTGTCTCCTTTTTCACACCAGCCTCTTGGTGGACTTTGACATTGCCCTGATGACAGACATCATGAATACCCCGGTTATCAAGCTTGAAGACAAGGGGTACAACTGCTTCAGCCAGCGAATGACCACGGTTCGGGATGAACTGGGCAGAAAGGTCTCTGTGACGGAAATGATAGCGGCCATCCAAAACTCCTTTGAAGAAGAATTCAGCATCCGCTTCAAAGAAGACAGCCCGGATGAATGGGAAGAAAAGACCATCCAGGGTTTTATTGAGGAAAGATACACCAAAGATGAATGGATATTTTCCCACAGACATCCAAGGGCCCGGATGGGGGTTGGACAGCTAAAAACAAAGGGCGGTCTATTGGAGATCTACCTCGCCCTCTCCGGCGCTTCCATAGAGAGCGTCCTGGTCACAGGGGATTTCTTCTCCACGAGTGAAGACCTACACAGGATCGAAAACGCTCTCAAATGGACCTCAGCCCGCAGAGAGAACATTGAAAACAATATCGCATCCGTATGGCATGAAAATATGATCTACGGGGTCGATGTGCCTACCCTAACAAAGGCCATTTTATTGGCAAAGGAAAATCAGGTAAGACTTTAGGATTGTTGATTTATGATTGTCGATTGGTAATTGATCCAGTTCAATACCGTTAGGCAGCGACCACAATCAGGATTCAGCCAAGCCGCTGGCCGGAAAAGCGGCCGGTTTGATCGGCCAAGAGACGTTGACCCCGTGAAGTTTCATACGAGAGGTTCAAACGTATAACAAATAACGAATAACAAGTAACGCGCATCAAGTATCGAGATTACAAGTTGTAAAGGTTCAAAGGATTTTGGTCTTTCAATCAACAATCATCAATCGACAATCCAAAGGGGTATCCAGTATCCAGAGACCAGTATCCAGATTACAAGCATTTTGGTTTTTCAATCAACAATCATAAATCAACAATCCAAAGCGGTATCCAGTAACCAGCCATGCTGAAACAGCAAAGCCCCAAATACGCAAAAATGAGCCATGCCACGGCCATCTCTCTCGGTCTAATGGGTGGCAGGATGCATCGGGGCGCGATCAACCGGTGCGTAAATCTTCTGGTTCATTATCCAGAGGGGTGTTCGGCAAACTGCGCTTATTGCGGGCTTGCCAAGAAACGCCCGGGGGCATTTCAGGAAAAGAGCTTCATTCATGTTGACTGGCCTCTCTTTCCCATGGAAAAGATTGTAGATGCAATCAATAATGCCCCTTCCTATGTTAAGCGGACCTGCATCTCCATGATAACCAATGGCAAATGCAGCCAGCACACCTTAGAGATGACAGCCCGCCTCAAGAGCGAGACCACCATTCCCGTATCTGTCCTCATAAGCCCCACGATCCTCGAACGGCAAGACCTGGATGCCCTGAAGGAGAAAGGGGCTGACAAAATCGGTGTGGCCATCGATCTGGCCACTCCAGAACTCTTTGATAAATTCAGGGGGAAAGGGGTTGCAGGGCCCCATAAATGGAACAAATACTGGGAGGTTATGGAAGCCGGGCTTGAGATCTTTGGAGATGGGAATGTGGGCGCACACCTCATGGTAGGGATGGGAGAGACAGAGAAGGAGATGGTATCGTTGATGGATAGGCTGTGGCATATGGGGGTGGTAAACCATCTTTTTTCCTTTTTTGCCGAAGATGGCTCCAAACTAAGCCACATACCGCAGCCCCCCTGGGCCACCTATCTCAGGGTTCAATTGGCCCGCCACCTGATTGAAGAAAAGAAAAGTAGGTTCAAAGATATGGACTTTGATTCAGCAGGGAGAATCGTAGACTTCGGCGTCGCCCCCAATATATTGAAAGAGGCTGTCAATTCAGGGCTCCCCTTTATGACTACAGGATGCTTGGGCTCGGATGGGGAGGTGGCCTGTAATCGCCCCTTCGGCAACTGCCTGCCGGACGTAAGGCAGTGGAACTACCCCTATCGACCCAACCCGGAAGAGATTAACCTTATTAACGACAACATTTTCGAACTGTCTTAGGCCTCAACCGCCTCCCTTTTGGGCGGGACTCACTTTAGTCACCCTTTTTCACTTCGCACTTGTTCCCCAAAATCCAACATAGTGAATGATCCTTCAGCCGGGAGAGAAATCGTGGATAAACAGAAGGTCCTTGGCGCGGCAGTAGTGGCAAATGTCTTAGAATGGTACGACTTCGGTCTGTATGGATATTTCGCTCCCATTTTCGCAGGGCTCTTTTTTCCCGCTCAGGACAAATTCGTTTCCCTGATTTTCACCTTCGGGGTTTTTGCTGTGGGTTTTCTTGTACGGCCCCTTGGGGCGGTTGTTTTCGGGCATTTGGGTGACAAGGTCAGCCGTAACCGCGCACTCTCAACCTCTATTATGTTAATGGCCGTCCCCACCACTTTATTGGGCCTTTTGCCTACATATGCCCAAGTAGGAATGGCAGCCCCCATTGCCCTGATCCTGATTCGAATTCTGCAGGGTTTCTCAGTAGGCGGCCAATTAGGGAGCTCCCTGACAATTCTTGTGGAGAATGCCCCTCCGGGGCGGAGAGGGCTTGTGGGTAGTTGGAGCAATGGAGGCGCGGTTATGGGCATGCTCTTAGGCTCTGGGATCGGAGCGTTGATTACAAGTACGGCCTCGCCAGAATGGATCAACACGTGGGGTTGGCGCATCCCGTTTCTGTTTGGGTCTCTGGTGGGGGCAGTCGGGTTTTATATGAGGGGTAATATGGAAGAGCCCGAGACTTTCAAAAGCCTGAAAGATTCCAGAGCTATTGTCAAATATCCCGCTAAGGAAGCCTTCGCCCATCACTGGAAGGATATGCTCTTTGCCACAGGGCTCACATGGCTATCTGCCCTGTCATTCTACATGGTTTTTGTATACATGACCACCTATCTCTCCAGCGAAACCGGGATACCGCTCTCAACAGCCCTCGATGTCAATACAGTCAGTATGTGCATATTTATGATCATGCTCCTCCTGATGGGTTTACTTTCCGACCGGATAGGGAGGAAACCCCTACTCATCGGTGGATCATTGGGGATCATTATTCTGACATATCCGCTCTTTTTGCTCCTTTCGTGCGGTAATTACATGTACGATCTTGCAGCACAAGTGGTGTTCGCATTTGTGGTTGCTGCGATTCAGGGGACCCTCCCTACCACCTTTGTGGAGCTTTTTCCGGCCCGTATCAGGTGTACGGCAGTGGCCTTGTCATACAACACAGGCTTTGCCCTATTCGGTGGAACGGCCCCCCTGCTCTGTACCTTCTTAATAGAACAGACCGGGGACAAGATGTCTCCAAGCTACTATTTTATCCTCGTAGCCCTCATATCCTTAGTCCTGTTCATCAGGATCAAAGAGACATCCCGCTCGCCGCTGAGACCATAAATTTATCTTTTGAGTATTAATCCTGGCGCACTCAGCGCAAAAACGTTTTGACAACGTAAGCAATAGGTGTTAAAGTTCTTTCTTAGGTTGGGCCGTTAGCTCAGTTTGGTAGAGCAGCGGACTTTTAATCCGTTGGTCGCGAGTTCGACTCTCGCACGGCCCACCAATGATTTCACGGGTTTAGGTCGTACGACTGAAGCCATTTTTCATTTTTGATGTCGTTTTGTCCATGAATAGTCCATGAAAATGGCGCGGCAAGTCTAATATTTTCGCTATTTCCTGTCTTCAAAGATC
>JAUWPC010000057.1 GCA_030611815.1 Desulfobacteraceae bacterium | reverse complement strand
TTACATCTACTTCTTTAATGTCCTCTTAAGATAATCAATTATGTCCCGGGTATCTAACCCGGTGGTAAAAATTTCCCCAACCCCGATTGACTTTAATTAATCCTGCGTAAATCCCCGGTTTTGCCGGGGGTCTCCTAAAGTTTGACATTTCCGGGAATGTGAGAAAAAACCTCCTTTGATGTGAACCGCTTAAAGTGAAAAGCGACAAGGAGGTTTTCAATGGGAAATGTTCAAAGTTTAAGCCATTCAAAGTGGAAGTACATATATCATATAACCTGGATACCGAAATATAGGAAGAAAATAATCTATAAAGAGTTTAGAAAATATTTGGGTGAGGTTTTTAAGGAACTGGCCGAGACATTGCATCCCCACCCCACGCTCTCTGAAATTCTGTTTGAGGTAGCGCTCAAGGCGCTGGACAGGTCTCTGCACGGATGATGGTTCAACCTCTTATCATGTTTTAGCCACGGACACACGCAAACGTTTAATTAGCCACAGACCCACACTGACACACACGGACTTTAAGAGATGGAAATTGAAGCATCGAGCGACAGGGCCAGGGGTGCAATTTTCGAGGTGGATAGGGTTCTGGGCCTTCTTGTAAATTTTACCGATCCAGAAACCGAAATAAAGCGATTTCTGCTATAACATCGTTTTTTCCAGCTTTTTGTCTGTGTGAGTCTGTGTGGGTCTGTGGCTAATAATTGATTTTGTTGACAAACTTGGGCCGATCAAATAGGATTCCTTTCAAACTTTCACATAGTTATAGGCATGTAGATTCACTTCAAAAGTTCTGTTACTGACTTCTGAATTTTATTCCTTCGACCAATACTACCTGGAGGAAAAACATGACACCCCGTCCTATCAAATCATTGCCAAGAGAAATCTGTTGTGGAAATCTCTTGTTTGTGCTCCAGAATTCCGGTCGAATCCAAGGTTGGGAATTGTGAGACCGTTGTTGCAGCGGTATCGAGGGACGGTTGAGGGGGAACCTGTTGTGAATTGTTGGACAAACGCTTCCGAAATTCTTTTGGAGGCGATCCATGTCTGAAAATTCCTCCAAACAGATGCCCAAGGAGATCTCATGCACATCTTGGCAAGCACCATGAACATTAATACCGTGTGATTTCGATTCATCTGATGAGGAGATATGTTCACTATGTCTATGATCAACAATGTAAACCATAAAAATATGATTGTTATGTGGCTCTTTCTGAAAGGCGTTGCCGAAGAAAGAGGACTAAAAGAAAAAGATATCAATATTTTTGAAATGTTGGAACTTTCATACCCAGAGAACTATCACAATGCGTTGAAATATTATACCGATCCATCGCAATGGAGTCCTCTTGAAACCTACGTACAGTGCTATCTGAAAACCAAAGAAATCACCGGTGATCCGAATACCTTTAGAAATTGCGGACGGTCTGCTTCCAAGTATAAATCCATTGGAAACTGGAAGGAAATTGCTAAATCAATAAGCGGGCCTACTGCCGCAATAAACATACTACCCAATATTACGCCTGATTGGAACGACACAAAGATTTTCGAGCTGGTTCAACCAGCAAAGTTCAATCCTCTTGAGCGCAAAGTAGAAGCAATAATTCGTTACACATTCCATCCGCATATCGATCCGTGCGATGATTATTGCAGCGATCCACATATTCTTGGTCTTCTTGAAGCAATACCAACTAATTGGCCAAGACATCTGTGGAGGCCTTGGAAAACTCTTCCGATGGGTGAAGTTCAACAGATGCTGGTACAATATGATCCTATAAAACTTTTCAATAGCCAGTTTTTCGAGCATCTAAAACTGGACCCAAGATTTGACGGAAATAGACTTTATATTAGGCATCCTGTCGAAAATAGATTATCCGAAATTGGCATGAGGGTAGTCCTAATGTCGCAAGAATTGCATGGGCAGGAGATCTACCTTGGCAAATATGAGCCTGTCAAAGATACGGCCAATTATAATGCTACAATGGGAACGCTTATCACTAAGACGATCAATATTGACGGCGAGCCAATATGCCAAGAAGGCACAATAATGGGAGCGCCGTACTTTCTTATCAAATACTCTTGTGAGGAACTTGCTCTTACTCAAAGCCTTTCAGGTTTTAAGGGGATTTTCAAAGGAAGGTCCATCTTATTACAAGAGCATTATAAGACAAATCTTATTCTAAGGGAACAAATCGAAGAAAAGAATAGGGCATATGAAAAACTATCTGAATACTCAGATCACCTTGAGGATATGGTCGAAGCGCGCACAAGCGAACTCCGTGAAACTCAAGCCAAACTTCTCGAATCAGAAAAACGCACACTCGAACACCGAATAACTGGCGGTTTCGCCCACGAGATGAGGAATGCCCTTGCCGGTGCACAATTGGAATTCAAAACCACCCTGAACTACAAGGACCAGGGCAAGCCCTCTGCTGAAATCCTGAAAGACTCTGCAACAACCCTACTCAAGAACATTTCCCTGATCCACGAGAAATACAATATTCCCAGGGAAGAGATCGCCACTCTTCTCCTGCCTGAGCTGAAAACCATCGCTGAAATCGCTGACCATCTTTCCGAAAGCCTTTCAGGCGTCTCCAAAGACCTTGATCGCGGTCTCTCCATCACAACCCAGATCCGAGACTACGCTAAGATGTCGGAGTTGAAACCGGGGAACGCGCCCATTGATATCGTCCCCCTGCTCAAAAGCTATGGAGACCGCTACAGACAAGATTTTGAAAGGATTGGAATCAGGTATGCAGTGGAAGGTGTAGAAAAGGCTATTGTGAAGGCTGAAGAGATCCATCTTGACTCAATATTTGGTAATCTCATACGGAATGCGAAGGATGCGCTGGAAGAATTTGAGACTGATAGACCGAAGGAAATTTGTGTCAGGATTGACAGAAAAGATGACGAAACCGGGAGCTTCGTCACTGTTGAGGTATCTGATAATGGCCCCGGAATACCTGAAGAGAACCTCAGTGAAATCTTTGAACCGTTCTTCTCAACGAATCCGACCTCTGGCACTGGACTTGGCCTTGGGATCGCAAAGAGGTTGGTGCAGTTATATGGGGGCACGATTGAGGTTGAATCAGAGGTTGGTGAGGGCACGAAATTTACAATAGACATCCCTCAGAAACAGCCAAGTGTGGGCACATAAGCAATGAAACAAACAATGGCCGGTAACTACAAAGCTCACAATGTCCTCCACAAGATAAACTACTGGAAAATGAAGGGGGAAGACCCAGAATTCCTCTTCAAGGGGTTGGACCTTGATTATCGAACAATAGCCGAAACAGACTGGCTCGATTTCCTTACACAAGTAAGGGTTGTTTGGGAAAATGAGTTCGAGAAAGTCCCAAACCCTCGGGAGCATGAAGAAATTGGTTATGATGTGTATCAAAATCGATCCATGGGAGCTGTGGAAGTTGCTGCAAAGCTTGTCAATCTGAGATACATTTTTAGAAGATTCCCTGAGTTCGCAAAGAAGTATAGCTTGGTTGAGCACTACGAGGTATATAAGCTGAAAGGGAATAGTATCGTTATCACCTACTCTCCAAAGAAGGAGTTCTATGAATATTTCAGATTCGCAAGTCCTAATTTCATCAAGGGTTTCTTGAAAGCTGTGCCTCGGGTACATGAACCTTTGCATGCTCGGGATCATGAGCGTATACCTGACGCCGAAGTAGAGATGGTGATGAATTGTTTTGATATCCAGGATGTATTGAGGAAAGACTATGGATATCTGACAAGTGGCATGGAAATAGTGGTCGGAGAAAACTCCCTCTCCATAAATGGCAAAACTTATGCCAGAAGAATAAATTTGGCGGTTGATGAAGACAGGAGCGGGGGGCGTAAAAAAGGGTTATTAGGCATGTTTAATAGGCCTTATGGCCGGAAGTCGGCAGTATATGCAACAAGAGAAGGCCAGACCCTCATAAATCTTGATAATGAACTTGGGAGAGAAGGAACTGGTTTTCTTGTGCTGGATGACTTGTTCCTTCAGAATGATCTTGTCCTGAGAAAGGGTGAGATCTTTAATGCTCCATACTGCAGGTTTGATGTTTCTTGGTCCAAAGTGCCTTTACGAACAAGGATAAGATATGCTGTACACGATGTTCCTTTGTTTGTGAAAAGCTCGAGGAAAAATTTACTAAGACAGATTGAGGTTGCTGACCAAAGGTATTTTAGTGAGATAAGAGCCAAGGAGAAAGAAAAGGAGGCTCGAGAAGCATTGGAAGTCGCCCACAAGGAACTCGAAAACTACTCGGAAAACCTTGAGAAGTTGGTTGAAGAGCGTACAGCGCAGTTGAAAGAAGCCCAAGCGAAACTAATAGAATCCGAGAAGCGTACTCTGGAGCACCGGATCACCGGCGGCTTTGCGCATGAAATGCGGAATGCCCTTGCTGGCGCTCAGTTGGAGTTTAAGACTACACTGAATTACAAGGACCAGGGCAAGCCCTCTGCGGAAATCCTGAAAGACTCCACCACATCCCTGCTCAAGAATATCGCTGACCTTCATGAGGAGTTCAACATCCCGAGGGAGAAAATAGCCACCCTTCTTCTTCCCGAATTAAAAACTATCGCTGAGATCTCAGACCATCTGGTCGGGGTGCATGCTGATGTAGCAAGCGACCTCGACCGTGGGTTATTGATCACCACTCAGATCCGAGACTACGCCAAGATGTCTGAGTTGAAACCGGGTAATACTTCTGTTGATGTAGTGCAGATTCTAAAAGAGTATGAGGGACGCTACAGACAGGACTTTGAAAGGATTGGTATCGCTTATTTGGTCGACGGGTTGGATGAAGCAATCGTGAGAGCCGAAGAGATTCATCTTGACTCTATTATTGGTAATCTAATACGGAATGCCAAGGACGCGCTGGAAGATTTTGAGAGTGATAGGCCGAAGGAAATAGAGGTCACGGTTGAAAGAAAGGATGATGAAACCGGGAGCTTCATCACTGTTGAGGTATCTGATAATGGACCTGGGATACCTGAAGAGCATATCAATGAGATCTTTGAACCGTTCTTTTCTACAAAGCCCACCTCTGGCACTGGCTTGGGGCTGGGAATCGTGAAACGGTTGGTTCAGCTCTACGGGGGCACGATTAATGTAGAATCAGAGAACGGGAAAGGTACGACGTTCACTGTAACATTAAAGGAGAATAAGGATGGATGAATTTACTGAACTCCTGAAAAAATTTGATGACACTCCGACGCCGGAGCCCGGACCGCCGCTCGGCAAAGTGCTTGTCATCGATGATGACCCCAACATCCGACAAGGGCTTGAAAAAACCCTCACTCAAAGGAATTACGAGGTCGTTATTGCGATCACCGATCAGGAGGGGCTTGAAAGGTTCAGCAATGATGTCTGTGTGGTAATTCTGGATGTCAAATTGCGCGGGACTGATGGGATAACACTCTATCATCAGCTCAAAGAGAAACACCCAGATACCCCCATCATTTTTTACTCAGCGTATCCGGGTGATGAAAAGGTTGCCCAACAATGTCTTGAATTGAACCCTTACGCATTCATCGAAAAGGGTGTAGAGGAGGATATTGACCGGCTTTACCAATTGATTGAAAAAGCTGCTAAGGAGAAGGCGCAATAATGGATGAATTTGAAGCGCTGTTGAGTAAATTTGAAGAAACTACGGACGAACCCGGCCCGCCGGGAAAAGCGCCGAAACTCACAATACTGGTCGTGGACGATGATGAATCCATGAGAAGGGGGCTGACGAGAATTCTGTCGGAAAATTTCGATGTGACTGCGGCCGAGAACGGCAAACGCGCTATAGAGGAATCCGAAAGACGGCAGTTTTATGCTGTTGTCCTTGACATCAAAATGCCCGGGATGAACGGGTTCGAGGTCTGTGAGATCCTTGCCAAAAACGACGCTGATTTGCCGATCATATTTTACACCGCTTTTCAATCAGAGCACGATTTGCAGGCGATCCTCAACATATACAGGCCGTTTGCCTATCTCGACAAGGGTGGCCAGTATGACATACAGAAAACTGTGCGTCGTGCTGTAGACCAGTACTCGGGCATTCTTCAGAGGGCTTTATACCAGAAAGAGCTGGAGACAAAAACGGTTGATCTCGGCATGCGAGTCCAGGTGCCCAAACCAACTGATTTGCTAAATGTCCCAAACATAGTCGGAAAAGAGAGGCTGAGGCATCATGATAGCGGTCAAATCGAAATACGGGACTTCAACACGAGAGAGCTTCTTGGGTTTATGCCTGACGTGTCGGATGATGGTGTGGAAAACGCCATTGCTGCCTGCCGGGAGCAGTTAGACTGGTGGAGGCGACTGACGGTCAACGAACGGATGGAAATCATTGCCAAGGCCGGCAGGGAACTGAAGAGCAATGACCGCTTTGATGCGGTCATACCGCGGAGCGGCTGGTTCGCAAGGAAAGTCTCGGTGATAATCGACCGGCTTTTAACCGCAGCATGGATGATGAAATCTACCGAATATATGAAATGGGCCTTTGGTGAAGAACGTGTGGAATCGGACATCATTGAGGGTGTCGGCACGGTCGGGATCATCATTCAGTCGAGCATGTTTCAGACAGGCGCATATGGGATCATAGACGCGTTAAGGGCCGGTAACAGCGTCCTCATTAAGTTGGATAGCCGGGACCCCTACCCCGAGTATCTGGTTGGCAGTACCTTGGCAGAAGCCGGCGCGCCGGTTCAAATCATCTCTGTAGATACGAAGGCAAAACCCCACATCGGCAGAAAGATCATTGATGGTCTTGACAAGGTTGTATTCATGGGGAATCCGTACAAGGTCATCGAGATCGCCTACGGAGAAGCCATTCAGCAATTGGGCGTGTCAGGTGGCATCTCATCGGAGGATATTACCTCTCTCAAGAAAAAGCTCATGATCCCTGCAAAGGTTATCTCCTATACAGCCCATCTCGGCGGCGCCTATATTGACAAGAGCGCAGACATAGAGACCGCAGTTCGGCTATGCGGATACAGCAGCACCAGTCATTATCGGTCATGCAAACGTTTAAAAGTATTGACGATCCATCCTCATGTCTATGCCGAGGCGCTTTCCTTACTGAAGAGGATGTTCACCAACCTCAAGATAGGGAGTACAACAGACCCCGATGCCTACATTGTTGAAACTAATGATAAATATTGGGAACGATTTGTGGGGCCATATCTGGAAGAAACCCAAAAATATGGGGAGATTGTCTTTGGAGCGGAAGAAAGATCTAGGCCCAAGATCATCGAGATCAATCCGGAATGGCTCCCTCAAGGTGAAGGAATCGGCAAATACCTGGGCCAGGAATGCATGTTCCCTCTTTTGATCGTGATCAAAGGGGATGAGAATATCGGTATCTATGCCACCAAGGTGATGGCCGAGCATTCCCATGACGGCATGATACTGGAGTACTCCGTGTTCACAAAAAACAAGGACATCTTTCGATTTATTGAAAAGCACGGCTATGCCTTCAATTATCATCTCAACGAACCCACAACCTGGGGTCTGGGAAACCCTGACAAAAACCGGTTCAGGTTCCACCAGCGGAGAATCCTGGCAATGGATTTAGCAGGTACGAGGGTTGGGTAGGGACGTTACTCATTGTGAAATGGGGTCGGTTCTAACTTCGGCCACTTGATCCAATTATTCGAGAGTACGTTCGAGAATAATCTAATGGCCACTTGAAAAATCCAATTTACGGGGTGTAGCAAAAATGAAGGTTCAAAGGTTGATATTGCTGGTTTCGGTGCTGGTTCAACTCGCATTTCTGACAGGGGCGAACGGAGACAACGGTGTTCCGGTGACTTCGCCTAATGAAGAAAGTGCAAAGGAGAGAGGCATGAAAGATAAAGACAGGTTAACCGAGGAGGAGGGCAAATACCTCCTGAGTGTTGCAAGGAAAACAATCGATCAGGCCCTTTCCGGAAAAGAAGGGCCGGAAAAAGGGGGCCCTGATCTACCTCCTCTTTTTGATGAACAGAGAGGCACCTTTGTAACCTTGACCATAGGGGGAAACCTGAGAGGCTGCATAGGCCATATCATCCCGCAGGAAGCATTAATTGAGGGGATCAGAATCAATGCAATCAATGCCGCATTCAAGGACCCCCGGTTCAGGCCTCTTAACAAGAATGAGTGGAAAAGGGTAAAGATTGAAATCAGCATACTGACCGAGCCCAAACCGCTGTCCTATTCCGATGCTGACGATCTCTTGAAGAAGCTCCGGTCCGGCATAGACGGTGTTATCATCAAAAAGGGATATCACCAGTCCACTTTCCTTCCGCAGGTCTGGGAGCAGTTGCCACAAAAAGAGGAATTCCTGAACCACCTATGTCTCAAGGCGGGTCTGGACGGAGATGAATGGAAAAAGGGAAGGATCGAGGTTTCTACCTATCAGGTTCAGGCCTTTGAGGAGTAGCCTTGCCCTGAACCATAAAGGTCTCGCGCAAAGGCGCAAAGCTCGCAAAGAAAAACAATGAAATTTTTTTTTGTGCTTCTTGTCCGCCTCCGGCGGATTTGCAAAAGATTTAATTGGTAACGGTCTAATGGAGTCTTCGACCGATGAACCTGAAGCGATTGATCATTTGGAGTATCATCGGCACGGGCATATCATCTGTCACGACCCAGCTCCTCACCATCAGGGAATTCCTGACCCAGTTCAATGGAAATGAAATCATTATTTCCTTAGTGATCTTCTGCTGGCTACTGATGACAGGGATTGGCGCCCTGACGGCAAAATTTGTCAAAGGGGGAGGCCCGAAGGTCTACGCCCCGCTGATTTTGATCATCGCCATCTGGCCGCTCCTGCAGATTATCGGGATCAGAGGGTTCAGGGAGTTCTTCTTTATCCACGGGGTTTCCCCGGGCTTTTATCCCATACTTTTCTATATCCTGATTACCGTTACCCCCTATTGTCTCCTCACCGGATTTGTCCTCCCCTATTCACAAAACGTCCTGAATATCAGTCATTATCCCTTTGAAAGCGGGGACCTCTATATCACCGACAGTGTAGGCGACATAGCAGGTGGAGCTATCTTCAGCTTTATCCTGGTTTACTTGCTCAAGCCTTTCCCCATTATTGCCATCACTTCTTCCCTATTGATATTAGTGGCCCTCCTTCTCCTGGTTAAACAAAGGCAATATCCCCTTTTGGTGGGGGCCCTTATCGTGGGTTCAGGTTTTTACCTCTTTTCAACCAACAGCCGTTTTGAAACGTTTACCCTCTCCGGACAGTACGGCGACATTGTCCATTATCTTGAGTCTCCATACGGAAGGATCGTGATAACAAAAGAAGGGTCTCAACATACCTTCTGGGAGTCGGGCCTTCCCCTCTATTCCGATTCAAATATCATCTCCAGCGAGGAGAAGGTGCATTACCCTTTATCCCAGTTAGACCGGGTAGAGACTCTGATGTTGGTTTCAGGGGGATTGGGTGAGACGCTGAAAGAGGTATCAAAGTACCGGCCCGCACATGTTGACTACTTAGAACTCGATCCCCACTTGACCGATGCAGCGCAAGATCTCGGAGTCATCAAAAAGGCCCCTTTTCTTGAAATAATCAACACTGATGCAAGACGTTATATAAAGACAACGACAAAGAAGTATGACGCTATAATAATCGACCTTCCCGATCCGGCCACCTTTCAGATAAACCGCTTCTTCACCGAAGAATTTTTTGCTCTTTCAAAACGTATACTCAATAAGGGAGGTATTCTTTCTCTCAATCTGGAATACTCTCCCAACTATATAAGCGATATCGGGAAAAAGAAGCTTTCCACTCTTTATAACAGTGCACGAATGCATTTCAAAAACGTCCTTATCCTGCCTGGTGAACAGGCCTATTTTCTCCTGAGTGACGGGGAATTGCACTCCGATATCCCATCACTCCTGAAGGCGAAAAAGATCTCGACCTCTTATATCGAAGGGTTTTTCCATGGCAATGTGACCGGCGAAAGGATTAAACAGCTCGAAGAGAGATTAGACAGGAATGAACCGCTAAATACCGATTTCGAGCCAAGACTCATAAATATTGTCTTCCAGGAGTGGTTTATTAAATATGGGACCCATCCGGGTTATTTTATTGCTATCCTGTTAGGCCTTACCCTGATCTACCTTGTATTCATGAGAAGAGAAGAATATATCCTCTTTTCATCGGGGTTTGCGACTATGGGGGTGGAAATGCTCATTATCTTTGCCTTTCAGGTCATTTATGGCTACGTCTATTTAGAAATCGGGGCAATTATTACCGCATTCCTATTAGGGCTCCTCCCTGGCGCGATAGCAGGCAAACAATGGCGTGTCAAGATAGGCCTCAAAATAACCGTTTCAGAGATTGCTATTTTGTCCCTGCTGTTTATCTTCTTTTTATGGATTTCATGTTTCAAAAGCGAGCTTCATCCGCTATGCTTCCTCTCATTCTGCTTTCTCTTTTCATTTTTGTGCGGGTTCCAGTTTCCTGTTGCTGCAGAAATTATCGGGGAGGAAAAAAGTCCTGCGGCTGGTTGCCTTGCTGCGGACCTGTGCGGCGCTGCCGTGGGCACGTTGGTTACTGGAACGGTTTTGATCCCCCTGTGGGGCATGAGGTTTGCGGTAGTTTTTTTGATTCTTGTGAAGATTTCGAGTATTGTGCTTATCATGTTTGGCAGGAGACGTCTTTGGTCTTTTACAAGCTGAACTGCACTCAAAATGATCTCAATTCGAAATCCCTTAATTCCGGTTTACCCCGCGAGTCGCGGGGTTAGGATTCAGACTATGCCTGAAATGATTACTCGTAAGGAATTCCTCAAATTTGCCGCTTTAGGCGCTTCCGCCTTTCTGTGCGCAGGAACAGGCTACGGGTTCTTGGGGAAAAAGAGCAGCAGGGCCGAGAGCGTGAAAGGGCACATATTTAAAGGTGATGCCCCCAAAAAACCGTGGAAGTGGTCTATCGAGGGCTTTTACTACACGACCGACGGAAAGGTTGTACGGTGTCGAGTATGCCCTAACCGTTGCGTGCTCAACCCCGGCGACAGGAGCATATGCCGGTCAAAGGTAAATATCGGGGGGAAGCTATACTCCCTTGCTTACGGGGACCCCTGCGCTGTCCATGTGGACCCCATTGAAAAAAAGCCCCTCTTTCACTTTTATCCCCGGTCACTCATATTTTCCATTGCTACCACAGGTTGCAATTTCAGGTGTCTTAACTGTCAGAACTGGGAGATTTCCCAGAAGAACCCGGAAGAGGTGGAGCACCGTGAGCTATTTCCGGAAGGGGTGGTGAGGGAAGCCAAAAAGAGAAAAATACCTTCCATCGCATACACCTATTCTGAGCCGATTACTTTCTATGAATACATGTGCGATACGGCCAAGCTGGCTAAAGAGGCCGGACTCAAGAACGTTATGGTCTCGAACGGCTATATAAACCGGCAGCCCCTTCTTCGCCTCTGCAAATACTTGAACGGGGCAAACGTCAATCTGAAATCATTTGACAACAATATCTACCGCTCCCTCAACGGAGGCACACTCCAGCCGGTCCTGAATACGTTCAAGACCCTTCACAGGGAGGGGGTGTGGTTTGAGATGACCACCCTTGTGGTGCCGACCTATGTGGACAAACCGGAGATGATCAAGCGTATGTGCGGTTGGATATTAAAGGAGTTGGGGCCTGACTATCCGCTCCACTTTTTGAGGTTTTTCCCACAGTACAAGCTGACACGGCTTCCGGCCACGCCGATCGCCACACTTGAAAGGCTGAGAGAGATAGCCCTTGAGGAGGGTATTCGGTATGTCTATTTGGGGAATGTGCCCGGGAATAAGGGAACCCAGACTTATTGCCATAACTGTAAGAAAGTCGTGATTAAACGGAACGGATACCTGATAGAGGCGCTTAATATAAAGGATTCCCGGTGTAGATTTTGCGGCACACGGATTCCGGGGAGATGGGCCCAGGATTGATGATTGTCGATTGATGATTGATGATTGTTGGAGCACAACTGACTTGTCCGCCATATTTGTGACGGAGATCCCGGTTCATCGTGGGTGATTTGGCACTGGGTATTGGGTATTAGACAGTTACCAAATAAATCTTGCGCAAATCCGCCAGAGGCCGACAAGAAGCACAAGAAATTTTTTCATTGTTTTTCTTTGCGAGCTTTGCGCCTTTGCGTGAGACCTTTTTTGTTCCAGTTTGTCTGGATTAGGGAGTGGCGAGCTTCACAAAATTCTTACAGTGGTGCTGAAACATGGCCCATTGACCCCTGTTTCCATCCCAGGATTTGACCTCACATTTGCCTAATGCGTGCGGGCTGTTATGCCCGGCATCATTATCAAAATGGCTGAAATGGCTGCATGTGGCGCAATGAATCAGGTCGACAGGGTCAGATTTCACTTTCTTGTTACTTCTATTATTCATTATATACCCTCATACTTAATGGTTTTGTGAAAAGTCCATTTTCTAATTTCTACTCTTACCCACCCGGTATTCGGGGACCATCAGCCCCAATATCAGCCTCAATGTCTGATAATCAAACGGTTTTAAGGCGCCTCGATAGGCCGCCACGGCCGCACACCCGCAGCGGGAACAATCGGCATTATCGCCATAGGTGCAGGCCTTGGACTGCCCATCTGATTTGAAACAG
>JAUWPC010000299.1 GCA_030611815.1 Desulfobacteraceae bacterium | reverse complement strand
GATATCGTGAAAAGTCGTGAGAACAAGTTGTTCCTGCCGGGTATCCGTCTTTCAAAAAATCTGAGACCATCAAATGATATCGAGAAAGCGGCTACTGGAAAAGAAATATTGCTCCTTGCAATGCCTTCACATGTCTTCAGATCTGTCTCAGTAAACCTGGCCCATCATATATCGGAAAAAACAATCATTATAAGTGCCTCAAAGGGAATAGAAAATAAGACACACCTAACTATGACAGGTGTTTTGCAACAGCTCCTTCCGCCAAGGCTCCATGATCAACTTGCTGTTGTTTCCGGTCCGAGCTTCGCCGAGGAAGTGGCCAAAAAAATTCCAACCGCCATAACTGCGGCTGCTTGCAGGCTCGATGTGGCAGAACAGGTTCAGGCAGCGTTTGCCACTCCTTATTTTAGAATATACACCAGCCAGGATATAATCGGAGCACAGATAGGTGGTGCCGTAAAGAATGTTATGGCTATTGCAGCGGGTATTTCAGATGGACTTGGTCTGGGCCTAAACACCAGGGCAGCGCTCATCACCAGAGGAATTACTGAGATCCAGCGCCTTGGTATCAGACTTGGTGCCAATCCAAAGACATTTATGGGGCTTGCCGGTGTAGGAGATCTGGTCCTGACCTGTACTGGTACATTAAGCCGTAACTGGACAGTGGGGAACAGATTGGGGCAGGGTATGAAACTCGATTCCATCATATTGCAGACCCGCACAGTTGCTGAAGGAGTCAGGACAACAAAATCGGTCTACAATCTGTCCAAAAAGCTTGGGGTTAAGATGCCCATTGCGGAACAGGTCTATCGTATATTGTACGAAGATCTCGACCCAAAGGAGGCACTTCACACCCTTATGATCAGAGACTTAAAGCACGAATATGATGAAGAATATTGATGGCCTGATATAGAGCGAGCGTAGCGTTTTTGGACCAAAGATTTATGCAACGTTAGGGTAAACATGTGGATAAAAAGCATCCAGTTTGTTGAAGATAAGAAATTTTACTTCATATGATTACGCATAACCAGAAAATGTAACAATGGACCAACCAACATCAATGCATAGAATTTCCGTGAGTCAAGAACTCCCAGGAAAGAGAGTATCGATATTGACACCAATGGAATTGTGCAAAATATTATCATGGTCACAAAATAATTTTGCATGATACCTTTAAATTGATGTCTCTTTCTTTTTCTAATTCTATTTTCTTGTCCATTATCTTCATGATTCATCTTATAAAGCCCTCTTGAAATATTTTTTTCTCTTCAGGATAGGCATCAAGAGGACCCTTGGATATTGTCCCTGAGTCTGACCCTCCAATGAGCAAAACGCCAGCCCACCATCGGTGCTTCCAAAATGTCAAAAAAGGGAGCGAGACGGTCATATGACATCCGGGTCAGATCCGTCGTCGCCCCAGCCTCAAGCTATTCATGACTACGGTAACGCTTGAAAGGGCCATAGCGCCGGCTGCCATTGCCGGATGAAGATCCCTGATAATAACAGGCATCCAGGAGATTGTATGAAATACGCCGGCTGCTAACGGAATCAGGGCAGCGTTATAGAAAAATGCCCAGAATAGGTTCTGCTTAATGGTAAGCATTGTGGCTTTGGAAAGTCTGATAGCTCGTGCCACGCCTGATAGATCTCCACCTACCAGCGTGATATCACTCGCTTCCATAGCTACGTCTGTTCCTGTACCAATGGCCACGCCCACGTCAGCCCGGGCCAAGGCAGGTGCGTCATTGATGCCATCTCCTACCATGGCAACAATCTCACCCTCATCATGTGTCTGACGAACAATTTCCTCCTTTTTCTCCGGTAGAACACCTGCCACAATGCGGTCAATACCAACATTTCCAGCAATGGCTTTTGCCGCCTCCTCATTGTCACCGGTGAGCATCACCGGCTTTATACCCATCCCAAGCAGTTCTGATATCGCATCCCTGGCATCTTCCTTTTCTTCATCGGCTACGGCAAGCAGACCTACCAACCTGCCTTCCACTTCAACCAGCATCACGGTTTTACCCTGAGAAGCAATTTCCTGCACAAGTTCTTTAACCTTATGGGAAGGAGCCCCGTTATTCTCAAACCAGCCCGGCTTGCCGACCCGGACCTTTTGGCCCATAACAAGGGCTTCTACGCCGAAGCCACTGGCCGCCTGGAAATCCTCAATGTTTACCAAGGGTAGACCCCGTTTCCCTGCGCCTTTCACTACCGCCCGCGCAATTGGGTGCTCACTTCCTGATTCTGCGCTCGCTGCAAGAATCAGGGCCTGCTTCCCATCGCTATCAAGGGGAATCCAGTCGGTTAGCGTTGGCTCCCCTCTGGTTATAGTGCCCGTTTTGTCGAACATGATTGTATTGATACGGTGGGCCGTCTCGAGGGCTTCACTGTTCTTGAAAAGGATTCCCATGCCTGCGCCTTTTCCAGTACCTACCATTATGGCCGTGGGCGTGGCCAACCCAAGGGCGCAGGGGCAGGCGATAACAAGAACGGCCACCATACGGATCATAGCAGGCACAAACTCGCCGCTCGTCACCCACCAGGCTCCCAGAGTTATGGCGGCGATGAGGATGATGGCAGGCACAAAAACGGATGAAACCTTATCTGCCAGTCGCTGTATAGGCGCTTTGGACCCCTGGGCCTGCCGGACCAGGTTTATGATTTGGGCAAGTGCTGTTTGAGATCCGACACCTGTGGCTCTAATTTTCAGGAGCCCCTGCTGATTGACAGTGGCCCCAAAGAGATCATCGTTCTTGTTTTTGTCCACCGGAATGGACTCGCCGGTAAGCATACTCTCGTCCACTGCCGATTGGCCCGAAACAACTACTCCGTCCACCGGAATACGCTCGCCCGGGCGGATCACAACCAACTGGTTCGGCTTTACCTGATCAGCCGGAATATCATTTTCCTGTCCCTCTTCGTCAATAATATGAGCGATCTTAGGGGCCAGGTCCATAAGTTTCCTGATGGCCGAAGAGGCCTGCCCCTTGGCCCTTGCCTCCAACAATTTTCCCAACTTAATCAGAGTGATTATTACTGCAGAAGTTTCGAAATAGACATGCTCCCCTACCCCAGGTAAAACCAACACAGCCAAGGAATAGAAATAGGCCGTTGATGAGCCCAGCGCAACTAAGACGTCCATATTTGCAGAACCACCCTTGATGCTCTTCCAACCCCCGGTGTAAAAACCCCAACCAGTATAGAACTGGACCGGTGTCGCAAGCAGTAAGAAAAACCAGTTCACCCAGACCGCCTGAGCCCAACTTCCTATAAGAGAGAAGTCCCTTCCCATGCTAAAGGCAAAAAGTGGCAGGGTTAAGATCAGGCCTACCAGAAAGTATCGTTTCTGGCTTCTAAGCTCCCTCTCCCGGGCAGATTGTTCCGCGTCCTGTATGTCAGTACCTTCGGAGGGAAGGACCAATTCGTAACCGGCATTTTGCACCGCTAGTGCCATGGCCAGGGTATCCGTGACTGTAGGGTCAAATTCCACGGTGGCTGTCTCCGTGCCAAAGTTAACATTGGCCGAAATCATTCCCGGCACCTTCTTGTTTAGGGTGCGCTCCACTGCGGACGCGCATCTGGCACACGTCATACCCACAATCGGCAATTCTACCTTTCGCGCTTCCACTGGTAATCTCCTAAATTATCAAAATTAATCTTCAACCGGATAACCGGCCTCCTTCAAGGGATCAGCAATCATCTCCCAGGTGGCCGGATTCTCCCACTTGATTCTGACCATCTTGGTTTTCTCATCGCCTTCCACTGAATTGACGCCTTCTAATTCCTTGACCTCCCTCTCGATGGTCTTAACGCAGTGCCCGCAAGAAATTAAAGGGACATGTACTGTTTTTTCTTCCATTGCGATCTCTCCTTTCTTCTTTATCCTCTATGAGGCTGTCCGAGAATGAGAAATTTTTTGCAAGGTCAAGGAAGGCGAAGATTTTAACCGCAAGAATACATTTAAGTATTTTGAGGATTCAAATCTGAGCCTGACGCAGAGATTGCGGAAAATGGCCATTCTCGGACTGCCTCCTATAGAAGCTCTATTATAAACTGTTATCTATTACCCAAATGTCTACTTTTTCCAACTATTGTTCAGTGACATTTAGGGCCACCGCAGCCGAAGGATTTTTCGTTGGCCCTGGCCAATCGATCCATATAACGACCCAGCCACCCTTTACGTTTTAGATATTTTAGAGGTTTGTTTTCAAAGGCTTTGCGACAACCTTCAGCACAAAAATAGTAGTTATCCCCTTGAAAAGTAGCGAACAGATCTGTTTTGTCAGGATCTACCATCATGCCGCATACCGGATCAATTATTTGA
>JAUWPC010000035.1 GCA_030611815.1 Desulfobacteraceae bacterium | reverse complement strand
TGGCTGTGGTTTAAGAACTTAGGCTTTTCCCCTGTCTTCTGGACCATGCTGTCGGCCAAATTCGGATTTGGTTTTGTGGTTTGGTCGTTCTTGATTCTTATCATAGCCATCAACCTCTACATAGCCAAACGACTGAGCCCGGAGACCGGTCCCGGTTCTATTAAAGATGAAGGCGGTTTTGCTTCGCAGGTCGGCCTTTCCGCAAACACCCTTAATCTTATTTTCTTAGCATTTATCCTGATCGCCAGTTTTGTCATTGCATCTAAGGCAGCTGATAAATGGAACATGGTTCTTCGCTATCTGTACTGGCAACCCTTTGGGAGCACAGATCCTATTTTCAACAGGGACATCGGTTTTTACGTCTTCGTCCTTCCCTTTTACGCCTTTATCCGGAGCGGTTTGCTGATACTTTTCGTTTTAGCCGGTGGGCTGACCATCATCTGGTACCTTAAAAACGGCGCTCTTCAGGTAACCGGTGAAATAGTTCAAGTGGAAGGGAAGCCACCCTCTCTGCCAAAAATCACAGTTGCGCCTACGGTCAAAAAGCACCTCATCTTTTTAGGGGGGATTATTGTCTTACTCTTGGCCTGGGGTTATCAACTGAAAATCTATGGCCTTCTTTATTCCACCCTGGGTCCCGCCTTTGGAGCCAGCTATACAGATGTGCACATCAAGATCTGGGTCTTCAGGCTCTTGATCTTTATATCCCTTGCCTTTGCCGTTCTCCTTTTTCTCAACGCCTTCAAACCACGAACAAAACTCATCCTGGTAGGCGGAGCAGCCTGGGTGGGGTCTATAGTGGTTTTTGCCACTATACTCCCCCTGGTCATACAGAAGATTGTGGTGAAACCGAATGAATTAGCCAAAGAATCCGAATACATCGGCTATAATATCGACTTCACTCGCAAGGCCTATAATCTGAATAAGATAAAAGAAGTCAGCTTTGAGGTTAGTGACAAACTGAGTCTGGAAGAGGTGAAAAAAGAGAGAACAACTATTCAAAACATCAGGATCTGGGACGAACGTCCTTTGCTTCAGACCTACAGGCAGATTCAGGCCATACGGCTATACTACGATTTTAATAATGTGGACGTGGACCGTTATACGATCAATGGCCAGTACCGACAGCTCATGTTGGCGGCAAGGGAGATGGTGGTCGATCAACTTCCCCGCCAGGCCAACACCTGGGTGAACAGGCATCTCACCTATACCCATGGCTACGGCTTAGCCGCCAGCCCGGTCAATGAAGTGACTAACGAAGGGCTCCCCCGCCTGTTCATCAAAGACGTCCCGCCCGCCTCAGATGTGGGGCTGAAAATAGACCGGCCCGAGATCTACTACGGAGAAAAGACCAATCAATATGTCCTGGTAAAGACCAAGACCAAGGAGTTTGATTATCCCAGGGGGGACAGCAACGTATATACCGTTTACGAGGGTAAGGGGGGCGTGCCGATTAACTCATTTATCAGAAGGGTCCTGTTTGCCATTGAATTTATGGATTCCCAGATACTCTTTACCGAATATCTGACCCCGGAGAGCAGGATCATGTATAACCGCACGATTCGCAAGCGGGCAAATTCCTTGGCGCCTTTCTTAGAGTATGACCGGGATCCCTACCTTGTTCTCTCCGGGGGAAAGCTCTACTGGATGCTTGATGCCTACACCACCACTGATATGTATCCTTACTCTTTTAGATCCCATGGCCCCTTCAAGAATCCGCTGCTCAACTACGTCCGTAATTCAGTTAAGGTCACGGTCGACGCCTACAACGGGGATGTCTGCTTTTACCTGATTGACGAAGAGGATCCCCTTGCCAAGGTCTACGCGAGTATATTTCCTGGCCTGTTCAAGCCCTTCACGGAAATGCCCGAGGACTTGCAAAAACATATCCGTTATCCCAAGGACCTCTTCAATATCCAGGCGGCCACTTACGCAAATTATCATATGCAGGACCCCCAGGTCTTCTACAACCAGGAAGACCTCTGGCAACTCCCTGACGAACTGTACGGGGATACCAGGCAGAAAATGGAGCCCTATTATATCATTATGAAACTACCCGAAGGCGAAAAGGAGGAGTTTCTTCTTATGCTCCCTTACACCCCTTCCGAGAAAGACAATATGATCGGGTGGTTAGCAGCGAGAAGCGATCTGCCTAACTATGGGCATCTTATTGTTTATAACCTGCCCAAAGAAAAACTGGTCTACGGACCCATGCAGATTGAGGCAAGAATAGACCAGCAGACTGAGATTTCCCGGAAGTTGAGCTTATGGGATCAGAGAGGTTCCAGGGTCATCAGGGGAAATCTTTTAGTCATTCCCATCTGTGACTCTTTTATTTACGTGGAGCCCATTTACTTGCAGGCAGAACAGGAAGGAAGCGCAGCGCCCTCAACAGGAGCGCCTCAAGCAAGGGGCCTTGGAAAACCAGGGGCAAGACAGGGAGCATCTTCGCCCGCTCGCAATATCAATGTGGCCCTGCCTGAACTGAAAAGGGTTATTGTAACATTTTCGAACCGCATCGCCATGGAAGAAACCCTTGACAAGGCCTTGAGCAAGGTCTTAGGAGGAGAAATCTCGCCTGAGGAGTTGGCCCTACCGGCGGCTATCGAGACGCTCAAGTCTTCTGATCTCGGTATCCTGGCCCTGGATCACTACAACAAAGCCAAAGATTATCTGCGCCAGGGGAACTGGACAGGTTACGGAGAGGAATTAGCAAAGTTGGAGAATGTTTTGAAACAACTCTCCATGAAAACCAAGTAACAGTTCACAGGTTCAGGGGTTCCCCGCCCAGCGGGGAACCTGTTAACGTCTACGGTCGCTTATGAACTGTTTCTCATAATGAGTGTTATCTTCATATCCTTAATCCCTCTCCTGATATATCAGGTAAAAAAACCGGAATGGCGGCCGGAAAGGGAGAGGTCGGAAGAAAAGGGCTAACTGTGCATGTAGCCGCCGGCAGTCTCCTCGGTGAGCGGCGTGGTAACCGGGTTTTTCTCAAAATAATCGATGCAGCGCTGCATATCACCCAGGAGCAGGTCGCCAAGATCCCGGCTCACGCCGTGACGCACCAGGATACGCTGAATCACCAGATCCTGTCTGTTTGCGGGCATGGAGTAGGCCGGAACCTGCCATCCGCGGCTTCTCAGCCGGTCTGCAAGATCGTAAAGGGTGAATCCCGGATTTACGCCATCCTCCAGCGACCAGCAAAGGGCCGGGATCCCGCCCCGGCCGTCGTAGATCACTTTGAAGAGCCCCATCTTGCCGATCTCATCGGCTAAATAGGCGGCGGTATCGTAGCATGCCTGCTGGATTTTACGGTAGCCCTCCCTGCCCAATCTCAGAAAATTGTAGTACTGCGCAACTATCTGTCCGCCGGGTCGCGAAAAATTCAGCGCAAAGGTAGCCATATTGCCGCCAAGATAGTTGACCCAAAAGATCAAATCATCGGGTAAATCTTCTTTATCACGCCAAACAACCCAGCCAACACCGAGCGGTGCCAGGCCAAACTTGTGGCCGGAGGCGTTGATCGATTTTACACGGGGCACACGAAAATCCCACTCCAGATCGGGATCCACAAAGGGCGCTATAAACCCGCCGCTGGCTCCATCCACATGAATAGGGATATCCAGACCGGTATCCCTTTGAAGCTGGTCAAGGGCATCGCCAACCGCCTTGACCGGTTCGTACTGACAGGTAAACGTAACGCCTAAGGTGGGCACCACGCCGATGGTGTTTTCATCGCAGCGTTTGATGACCTCTTCGGCCGTCATGATCAGACGGTCACCTTCCATGGGGATCTCCCGACGTTCCACGTCCCAGTAGCGGGCGAATTTATGCCAGCAGATCTGCACCGGACCGCATATCATATTGGGCTTGTCCGTGGGCTTATCCCGGGCACGCATCTTCTCCCGCCACCGCCATTTCATGGCCAACCCGCCTAACATGGCTGCCTCACTGGAGCCGGTAGTGGAGCATCCCATGGTGTTAGCAGCCTCAGGCGAGTTCCATAAATCCGCCAACATATGCACGCAGCGCGCTTCGATCTCGGCCGTCTGGGGATACTCATCTTTGTCGATCATGTTCTTGTCGATACACTCATCCATGAGCTGGTGAATTTCGGGCTCCACCCAGGTCGAACAAAAGGTGGCCAGATTCTGGCGCGAGTTGCCGTCTAACATCAACTCGTCATGCACCACCTGGTAGACGTGGCGAGGGTTTTGCTCGTCTTCGGGAAACTTATATTTGGGCATCCTGACAGAAAGGTCTGACGACGCATAAAGATCGTCCAAAAGATTCGCTCTTACACTGTCTTTTTCATGCAGTGCCATAACTTCTCCATTTTTTTCATCAACCGGTTTCCTGAAGTACCTTGCAGATGTCGGGGCCAAAAAGCTTAATCTGCCATTTTCTAACCCCTTTGATACCTTCCATCTCCTCAGGTTTCCCTGGATTTACGATGGCAATCGCCCCTATTTGAGCATTTGTGCAAACCACAGCAGGATCGACTTCCCACTTCCCGCCTAAACGTTCACGCCAGCTTTTCAATTCCTTTACACGGGCCGTCTCTCTTGAGCTCAGTCTCTGCCACGATTTTTTAGGGTACGAAGGGAGGGCGTCATCAGGGAAGTTCAACCCTTCCCTGACCTTTTTAATGATGGATCGCCCCAGATGATCTATCTGTTTGAGGCTGAGACCTTTGATCTTGATAAGATCAGCCCTGGTCAGCGGTTTGATCCGGGCAATCTCCATGATGGGGCTATTGCCTAAGACTTTGAAATGAGGACGATCCCGGCGCTTAGCCAACTGATCTCGAAGCACTAAGACGTTTTCCAGGACGGCAAGACTTCGAGGATCAAGCCTTGCTGCGCCTTTAAAACTAGAGAAGAACGGGCTTTTTTTTGATGAATTCGGGCGAACGCTGCTTAGCAGTTCACACTCTTCCTCCACACAGAAAAGTCGGCCCTTTTCCATTAACTCTCTCTCAAGAATATCGACTAATGAAAGAAGATGGCAGGTATCCTGAACACCATATTGAAGCATGGGTGCTGGGAGGGGTCTTTGAGACCAGTCCTTTTTCTGATATTTCTTGTCGCTCGAAACATGAAACTTCTCGTAGAGTAGGCTGGCAAGGCTGGTTTCCCTGAGCCCGAGAAATCTTGCGGCAATCTGGGTATCAAACAGAGAGTGGACCTCGATACCAAAATCCCTGTATAGGGAACGAATATCATAGTCTGAGCCGTGCAAGATCTTTCTGGTCCGGGGGTCAGCAAAAACAGGCGCCAGAGGAGAGAGGTCCTCAACCGAGAGCGGATCGATCAACAGGTTCAGCCTCTGTGTGGAGATCTGAACAAGGCAGACCTTTTCCTGATAGTGGAACATAGAGTCCGCTTCAAGGTCCACACCTATGGCAGCTTCCCCTTCAAGTTCCGGGATTATATTCTTTAAATCCGCGTCATTTTCGATCAGCACGTACTCAGTGTTAACAGTATCCGTCATCTTTTATTTTATTGTCGTCCTTTGGTTCAGGATTCTCACTTAAAATTGCAGCGCCGAAGGCGTACCACGACTTTAGGCATCCCGCCTCGGGACTCACTTTAGTTATACGACGCTGAAATGCTTCTCTTCAAACTCGGGCTTTCCCTCGTATCGTTTCATGAAAAATCCCGGCGCCGTTTCCGCGTTTTCAATAATGGCCGGGTTAATCTCAATCCCGGTCTGGTGAAACGCCTTGATAATCGACTTGGGCTGGGGCGGGCATCCCTTTATGGCGATCATCTCCTTTATCTCAGGGTTGTTTTTATGAAGCTGGTACATACACTTCCCGAACAGAATAGTCTTTTTCTTGCCCGGCGTGGGCTGCATCGATTTCCCGGTAAGGACCTCCACATCTTCCCATGGTTCTCCCTTCCATGCGAAGGCGACGGCCGCAAGCACCACGCCATTCATTCCGGAACAGTAAGTACATAAGGTCAGGTCATACTTACGGTACGAGAGACCCTTGATCCCCATCTTCTCCATGGGGAGAGGGAGGCTGTTATCCTGATTGTATGGAAAGGTATATTTATGGCGGGAGGCCACCGCCTCGATCGTTTCCCCCACGACCTCCACGTCTGACAGATCCAAGGGCCTGTTTCGATTCTTGGCCGCATGGACCAGGTGGGGGACCTCCGAAGGCGCGCACCCTAATACTTTTGCTCCCACAATATCTGCTGAAAGGACATCGGCCGAAGCCACTACTATATTGCTTCTCCTGACCCGGCCATCAAAACTCGGCCCGCGCTCAGTCGTGTATATCCCGTCAAGAAGCGTCAGCACAGGGGGCATGGGATCGGCAAGCTTTGCGACCCAGTAGTTGAGGTCCTTCTCCGGATCGGCGTTGTGGCATTTTTTCCTGGAATTGATATCGATCATCCCCTTCAGGTTCTTGATCCCTAAGGTCACCACTGTCTGGGCATGGGTCTTCAATACTGGGATGTCCACCACGAAGTCGCTTTCAAGGATATCCGCGTTAAAGTTGAGCGTATCCCCGTTGCCCAGATCCACCTCTCTGAATTCTCTTTCAAAGACATTGATCGCCTTGACGCCGTATCTCTTATTCAGGAGATTATACCCCAAGCTTTCAAAGGCATGGGCCGGGGTCTCTTTATCGTTGACCTGCACAACAATCCCTTCCCCGATGGTGATGTCATCAATCCCCTGTTCCTTGAGGAGGACCACAATATCCTCTATCATGCGCGAGGTGGTGATCACTCCCCATTTGGGAAAAGCGACCTTGCGGGTCCAGAAAACAATATTGGGTTTGATAAAGACCTTGGCCTTGGCAGGCATGTGATCCAGCCCCCCGCAAAGCTCTACGGCTTTCCGGACCGATTCCAAGGGTTTCTCGTAACGTACAATAGCTACAACCGGTTTACTCATGATGAACATCTCCTTTTTTTATGACGATACTATCTGCTTCTAAACTCTGGGTTACGTTTTTCCAAAAATGCCGCTCAACCCTCTTTCAGGTCATCGCTCTCCAAGGTCTTGGCCTGATTCACAGTTGAAAATCATCAGGTCGGGATCTCTGACCCTCCCCTGTAAAGAAATCTATTCCTAAAATTTCATTCCGGGCAGATTGAGCGACGCCGTATTGCCACCGTCAACCGGGAGGGCCTGCCCTGTAATATAGCTGGCCTCATCGCTTGCTAAGAAAAGGATGGCCCTGGCCACCTCCTCCGGTTCCCCATATCTCCTCAATTCACATCGGTACCCCAACTTTTCCTCTTTCCCTTTCTCCCGCGCATAATCAAAGACCGGCTTGGTCATACCCGTCTCAATGAGCCCGGGACAGACGGCGTTTACCCGCACATTATATCCCCCGAGATCGCAGGCAGCGGTCTGGGTGAGGTTGATGAGAGCCGCCTTGCTGGCGCTGTAGGCGTTACCACCGGCCCCCGATCGGATACCTGCGACCGACGCCGTATTCACAATGGCGCCATATCTTCGCTCCTGCATGTGTTTAGCCACATGCTTTATCCCGAATACTGCCCCCATGACGTTGACCCCGAAAACAGTGCGCCAGTCATCCGCATCCTGTTCTTCCAGCCTGGACAATCTGCCGGTAATCCCGGCGTTGTTGCAGAGGATATCTATCTGTGAGTATGTCTGTATGGCAAATTCGATCAGTTTCCTGACGTCCTCCTCTACGGCCACATCTGTAATCCTTGTGACAGCACCTCCGCCCTCCCCTTTTACCCGTCTCAGGGTCTCGTTCAATCCCTCTTCATTGACGTCCACCAGAACCAGCTTTGCCCCTTCCCTGGCAAATATGACGGCGGCTGCGCGACCGATCCCGCTCGCCGCCCCTGTGATAATAGCCACCTTTCCGTTCAATCGTCCTTCTTCTTTCATCCCATCCTCCATGGCTGATACGGGTTTATGCTAACAAGCGAAGCCCCGCCTTCCTGTCCCGAAATGGGGAAATCACTCCTGCTGCAGGACTCCGCAATACTGGTTGCTGGCCGAAGATCCCGACTTTGGCGGGGAAGCTCACACGCTTATGTGACCGTGAAATGGGCTTCCTCGAACTCGGGCCTTCCCTGGTATTTTTTCATGTAAGACCCCGGTATCTTGTCCATCTTTTCGATACTCGAAGGATCCACAGGGATGCCGGCCCTGTGAAAGGCCTCCACAATCTGTTTCTGAGAGGGGGGACAGCCCTTCACTGCAATCATCTCTTTGATATGAGGGTTGTCCCTGTTGGCCTGGTAGATGCACTTTCCAAAGAGGATGGTCTTTTTCTTCCCTTTCCCCGGCTTCATGGTCTTCCCGGTCAGGACCTCAACGTCATCCCACGGCTTCCCTTTCCAGACACGGGCAATCGCGGGCAGGATCACCCGTGTCAGCGATGAACAGTAGGTGCACAGTGTGAGATCGTACTTCCAGTACGAAAGTCCCTGGATGCCCATCTGCTCCATCCCTATCGGAAGGCTCCCGTCCTCGGTATAGGGAAAGCTGTATTCGTGATGTGACGACACACTTTCAAGGTCTTCACCGACTATTTTCACGTCGGAGAGGTCCACCGGCCTTTCCCGGTGCCGGGCCGCATGGACCAGGTGCGGTACCTGTGAAGGTTCATATCCCAGGACCCTGGCCCCCACCATATCAGCCGAAAGGAGATCCGAAGAAGCAATCAAGAGATTGCTTCTCCTTACCTTGGCATCAAATCCAGGACCTCTCTCGCTGGTATAAATCCCATCAAGGATCGTAAAACAGGGCGGAAACGCCTTGGGCAGCAGTGCAATCATATAGTTGAGATCCTTCACCGGATCAGCGCTGTGGCATGTTTGCCGCGACCGGATATCCAGAGCCCCTTTGAGGTTTTTGATCCCCAGGGTCACCACCACCTGGGAATGGGTTTTGAGCACCGGCAGGTTCACCACAAAGTCGGAGTAGAGGATATCCGCATTAAAGTTAAGGGTGATCCCTTCTCCCAGATCGACTTTCTCGAAAGGTCTTTCGTGGAAATTAATAGACCTGACACCGTAACGCTTCTTCAGGACATTATAACCGAGCTTCTCAAAGGCATGAGCCGGTGTTTCCGGATCTTTGGGCCTTGTGAGTACGCTCCCTTCCCCGATCGTGATATGGTCGATCCCGCGCTCCTTCAGAAGGATCACCATGTCCTCGACCACCCTGGAGGTGGTAATGACCCCCCATTTGGGAAAGCGAACCTCTTTGGTCCAGAAAACAATATTGGGTTTGATGAAGACCCTTGAACCGGGAGAGAGGTGGTGCAGGCCGCGGGAAAGATCAACGGCCCTGCGGACAGATTCCATCGGCTTCTCATACCGGACAATGGCCACAACCGGGCGCTTCACTTCAGAACGCCCTCCCCTTCTTTGAGATAATCTGCCGGGCCACATCCGCTAAAAATGGGACGTATTCACCATATGATTTGGCTTTGTCCGAACTGGCAATACCGTCGAGCCCCCGCTTGTACACCCCTTGAACGATACCGGCCAGGCGAAACATACTGAAGGCCAGAAAGAATTCCCAGTCGGCGATCCTGCTCCGGCCGGTACGGCGGCAGTAGACGTCAATATAATCGGTTTCCTCCGGGATGCCTAATTCGCCCAAATTAAGGCCCTTATATCCGGAAAGCCTGTTCTCGCTGACAGGGATATAGTATTGAATACAGTTATACGCAAGGTCTGAGAGCGGATGCCCGAGTGTGGAGAGTTCCCAGTCAAGTACCGCCACCACGCGCGGTTCTGAGGGATGAATGATCAGGTTTTCGAGACGTAAATCACCATGGACAACGGTAGCGGTGTCATCGCCCGGGATATTTTCCTCTAACCATTGAATCAGGTAGTCCATATCTTCGATATCATCGGTCTTTGATGCCTCATACTGCCGCTTCCACCGACTGACCTGACGGGCCATGTAATTCCCAGGTTTTCCGTAATCGGCAAGACCCAAGGCTTTCCAGTCCACCAAATGGATCTTCGCAAGCGTGTCGTTCATCGCATCAAAGATGGCCGCGCGCTCTTCGGGGCTTTTGGCCATGGATGCGGTTACGTCCCGGAAGATACGTCCCTCCACATGTTCCATCACATAGAAAGGAGTTCCGATAATCGAATCGTCCTCGCAGAGAAGCAATGCCTCGGCGACCGGAACGTCTGTCTTCTTGAGCGTCTTGATAATTCTGCACTCACGGTCAACCGCGTGTGCGGACGGGAGGAGTTTCCCGGGAGGTTTTTTTCGCAGGACATACGACTTTCTATCAGCCGACAGCAGAAACGTAGGGTTGGACTGCCCGTATTGGAACTGTCGAACTTGCAGTTTCCCGGAAAAGCCTTTGATATTCGCCCTCAAATAATCAGCAAGAGCGCTTTCATCAAAGCGATGCGCGGGTCTTACCTCAGTGATCTCTTTCGCTGCGTTCATGAGTATTTTTTCAACTCCAGTCTGGTAATCGTCTCCAAATGAACTTCATCCGGCCCATCTGCCAGGCGCAACGTACGGACCGCGGCCCACGCTGCAGGCAGCCCGGTATCTCCGCACACACCTTGCCCGCCATGCACCTGTATGGCCCGATCTATCACCTTGAGGGCCATGACCGGTGCGACCACCTTTATCATGGCAATCTCGGCCCGGGCCACCTTGTTTCCTACCGTATCCATCATGTGTGCGGCGTACATGGTCAGGAGACGCGCCTGATCGATCTCGATACGGGACCTGGCAATATCCTGCCTCACCGACCCCATTTCCACGATCGCCCTGCCAAACGCAACCCTCGATTTTGCACGTCTGCAAAGCTCCTCGAGTGCCCGTTCAGCAACACCGATGGTGCGCATGCAATGGTGAATTCGCCCCGGTCCGAGGCGCCCCTGTGCAATCTCGAAACCCCTCCCCTCGCCTAACAGGATATTCGACACCGGAACGCGGACGTTCTCAAACTTGATGTGACCGTGTCCGTGGGGGGCGTGATCGTAGCCGAACACCGGGAGCGTGCGGATCATCCTGACACCGGGGGCATCGGCAGGCACCAATATCATCGACTGCTGTTTATGGCGCGGCGCGTCCGGATTGGTCTTCCCCATGAATATAAATATCTTGCATCGAGGGTCCCCTGCACCAGAGGCCCACCACTTGTTCCCGTTGATTACATACTCATCGCCATCACGAACGATGCTGGCCTGAATATTGGTGGCGTCCGAAGAGGCCACATCAGGCTCGGTCATACAGAAAGCCGAACGGATTTCACCATTCAATAACGGTTCAAGCCATTCCTTTTTATGGGCTTCATTCCCGTACCGGACGAGCACTTCCATGTTGCCCGTATCCGGGGCCGAGCAGTTGAATACCTCCGGGGCCAATGGAGAACGGCCCATGATTTCGCAAAGGGGAGCGTATTCATAGTTGGTCAATCCCGCACCGTATTCACTCTCCGCCAGGAACAGGTTCCACAATCCTTCTGCCCGGGCCTTTTCCTTGAGCTCCTCGATGATAGGAAGGGGTTCCCAACGATCCCCCTCCTCAATCTGCTGGTAGAACTTGCTCTCGTTGGGGTATATGTGTGTATCCGTAAATGCCTGGACCCTAACCTGCAACTCCCTTCCCCTATCAGAAATTTCAAACAACATCGCTGTTCCCTCCATAATTTAATAACCCCCCTTCTTCGCCCTGCCCTGCCGAAGTCCTCAGCCGAAATGCGTATCAGAGGGGTGTTCTTAAACGGCCTCAAACGCCCTTTTCCGGATAAAAATAATTTCTTAACACAATGATACATAATTAGGAAGGTTTTTTAAGCAAGGAGCTATTTTCATTGACTTCCGGTGTGTTTCTTTGTAAACGATTTTAGGCAATATTCGGTTGCTGTTCCAGTGTTCTTCTTTCAACTCCAAGAGAGGGAAAAGAGGGTCATAAAAAGGGTAACAAGGGATAATGGATAAGCACTCAATAACGAAAGGAGAAAGAAATGGATTTTAATTTATCGCCGGAAAGCAAAATGATGGTCAAGGCAGCTAAGGATTTTTGCGAAAAAGAAATTGGTCCCATCATAGATGAAATCATCGAAAAGGATGACTATCCCGATGATTTGCTCCTAAGTTTTGCGAAGGCTCGTATGCTGGGCCTTAACATACCCAAGGAATATGGTGGTGTGGGGACGACCAACTTGAACACCATACTCATTACAGAAGAACTCGGTAAGACAGGCTCGGTCTGCGCCTATCCCATGCTTATGAACAACAGTACGGCTGAGACCATAGACTACTGGGGTTCAGAAGATGTGAAGAAGGAGTTTCTTCCCCCGCTCTGCGATGGAAGCGCGTATGCCTCTACGGCCTTTACCGAGCCCGGTACTGGCTCAGATCCCAGGGCCTTAACTACCACGGCTGTTCCTGACGGTAGTGATTTCATTGTAAACGGCACAAAAAGATACATTACAGGTGGCAACAAAAAGGGTTACGGCGTCTTCTACTTCAAAGATGAAGCCCTTAAGGGCGAGAAGGGAGATGTCACTGCATTCATAGTCGACAAATCTTCTGAAGGCTACACTACTTCGGCGCCCTGGAACCTCATGGGACTCGAGGGGATGAATTGCGTGGATGTGTTTTTGAATGATGTCAGGGTTCCCGGAAGCAGTATCCTCGGAGAAAGAGGAAACGGCTTCAAGATCCTGCTTCGATGGATAGCCGGGGAAAGAATACAGCAGGCCGCTTATATGGTGGGGCTTGGACAGGCGGCCCTGGATGAGTCGGTAAAGTATCTTGGAGAAAGGGTTGTGGGCGGAAAACCGATGGGTTTCATGCAGGGCTTCCAGTGGATGCTGGCAGAGATGAAAGGCCGGCTTGAGGCATGCCGGTATTTGACCTACAGGGCAGCCTGCTTGCAGGATGAGGGAAATGCGATCGACATTGATTCTTCTGAATTAAAAGTGTTTGTGATCCCCGCCATCCAGGAGATTACCCGTATGGCGTTGCAGATTCACGGCTCTTACGGCTATTCAAAGGAATACAAGGTGGAACGACTGTTCCGCTATGCAGCGCACGCGGGCGTAGTTGCAAGCAGTTCTGAAATCAATAAGACTATAGCAGGAAGCGCGCTTCTTAAAAGCCGAAGATGAGATGGGAAGTAGTGAGGGTGAACGAATGAATATTATAGTCTGCATCAAACAGGTCCCGGACGTAACAGAGGTGAGCTGGGATCCTGAAACAGGATCACTGATCCGAAAAGGAATCCCGAGTATTATTAATCCCAATGACAAAAATGCCATTGAGGCTGCGCTTCAGTTGAGAGAAATGAATGGTGGCGAAGTGACCGTTATCTCCATGGGGCCTTCTCAGGTTGAGGAGGCCTTGAGAGAGGCCCTGGGCATGGGTGTCGATAGGGCTATACAGTTGACAGCCAAACAGTTTGCCGGATCTGATACCTGGGCAACTGCATACACACTGGGTCTGGCAATGAAGAAGATAGGCCAGTACGACCTTATAATATGCGGTAAAGAGGCCATTGACGGGATGACCGCACAGGTGGGCCCTCAATTAGCCGAATATCTCGGGCTCCCTCAATTAGCCTATGCGATGCATATTGAAGTAGTGGATAGTAAAGTAAGGGTAAAACAAAAATTAGGAGATCTCGATAGACTGTTAGAGGCGCCCATGCCTGCCCTGATAACGGTTGAAAGGGAGGCCTACCAACCGCGGGTCGCGCCCATGGATACCATTCTTGAGGCCTATGGCAAGGAGATACCTGTCTGGAAACCGGATGATTTGAATGGAGAGGTGGAAAATTTCGGGCTCACGGGCTCACCCACAAAGCTGAGAAAGGTGTATACGCCCAAGCTCATTAAAGGCAAGATTGAAATGCTTGAAGGCGGACCCGAGGACGTCGCTCGCAAATTCATCGGGAAGTTGAAAGAAAAATATATTTTATAAGAATTTAGGGATTTAGGGATTTAAGAATTGAGGGATTGCGGAATTAGAGCGTTGCCGGGTGAGTCTTGTGACAAAAACGCAGGAGATTTCATACAGTTCTCAGAAAGCCGGTAATAGAAAGCCTTTTTCTTTGCGAGCGTTGCGCCTTTGCGTGAGACCTTTTTGTTCCGGTTTATCCGGGTGAGGGAAGTAAATAATGGCATCAAAGATTGATATCAGTGAGTACCGCGGGGTGTGGGTGTTTGTGGAACAAACAGAAGGAGAGCCTGCAAGGGTTTCCCTCGAATTATTAGGTAAAGGTCGTGAACTGGCAGATAAGTTAGGCGTGGTCCTTACCGCCTTTTTGCTCGGTGAATCAGTACAGGATACTGCAAAAGAACTCATATTTTTTGGCGCCGATGAAGTCATTGTGGCCGATCACCCCCTTTTGAGGGATTACCGGACCGAACTTTACACGGATATCATCTCAGAACAGGCGATGGCCCGAAAGCCGGAGGTGTTGATCGTGGGGGCCTCCCCCATTGGAAGAGATCTGGCCCCGAGATTGTCTTTCAGGTTAAATGCCGGGTGTACGGCTGATTGCACCGGTCTGGATATTGACGAGGAAAGCAGGTTGTTTGTTTCTACCCGACCGGCCTTTGGCGGCAATGTTATGGCTACCATTATCTGCCCGGAGCACAGACCTCAGATGTCCACTGTCAGGCCCGGTGTTATGGCATTGCCCGAAAAAGATGACAGTAGAGAGGGTCAGATAATTGATCTTGAGCTCCAGCTTGATGAAGACGCCTGCAAGGTGAAGATCCTTGAAAGTGTTAAGGGGGCAAGCGAGGGTGTGAATATTCAGGATGCAGAGAGGATTGTTGCCATAGGCATGGGGGCCGGGGACAAAGAGACCTTTGACATGATAAAGGAGTTGGCCGAATTATTAGACGGAGAGGTGGGAGCAACCAGATTTGCTGTGGAAGCCGGTTGGGTTTCTCACGACCGTCAGATCGGTCAAACCGGGAAGACAGTTAGACCCGAACTCTATGTGGGATGCGGAATATCAGGCGCTGTTCAACATACGGCCGGCATGAGCGCGTCAAAAATGATCATTGCCATCAACAAAGACCCCAATGCTGAAGTTTTCAAGATAGCCGATTACGGAATTGTTGGTGATGTGAGAAAAGTAGTGCCTGCGATAATATCTGAACTGAAAAACCAAATGACCTAAGGACTCGAGCCCCCAGAGGTGCTTTACCCGGTGCGTTATTATTTCCTTGAAGTCTCTTACCGCTATTAAAAGCTGCCATCCTGTCAAATCCAGAATTTAGACCAATAGTCGCTGACGAGCGCCCCTGCAAGACTTCGTAATTATTCCTTCCAGGTTTCATGGCTCAAAAAATGCGAAACCCTTTCAGATATATTAGCTCATATCACAACATCTTCTTAGGTTGGGGTTGATAGCAAATAGCACAGGTTCTTTTGACATCATAACTTGGTTCCCCCGTGTCGCTTATGTCTTGTCGGCGGTGTTTTTGATAAGGGCTTCGGCATTCAGGTTTATGCAATGTCTGCATGAACGACCCTTCACGACGATCGGTTACTCCAAATAGGGCTTTTTCTGCCTCAATACTCTATTTCTCATTTGCAGACTGAAGAATGGCCTGCAGCAGAACATTTGCTCCGGCTTCACAGTCTTCCCACTTGGTATTTTCCACTTCAACATGGCTGCGACCACTGATGCTGGGAACAAAAATCATGGCCGTCGGGCAAATCCGGTTTATGTAACTGGCATCATGTCCCGCACCGCTGACCATATGAAGGGTGGAATAGCCCAATTGCTCCCCAATGACGAGGATTCGCTGCACCAGGTTCACATCAAAAGGAGAATGTTCTACTTTCCAGGTTTCTTCTATTTTAATCGGACAGCCTCTTCTTGTGGCGATTGCATCAAAGTCCTTGCGGATGATCTCCCATGCTTTTAAAGCAAGGCCGTCATCCCAAGAGCGGATATCCACCGTAAAATGCACCCTGTCTGGGATGATGTTTCTGGAATTTGGATAATTCTGAATTTCCCCTACGGTTGCCACCATATTGCCGCCCAGTCGCTTTGGAAGTTCATTTACCTTCAGGATCATTTCAGCCGCGGCACAAAGGGCATCGTGTCGCCCTGCCATGGGTGTCGGACCCACCTGATTGGCCTCCCCGTGCAAGTAGACATCATACCAATGCAGGCAAACAATCCCTTTGGGTGCACCGATTGTCTTTCCTTCTTTCTCAAGAATTGGTCCTTGTTCAATATGATATTCGTAATAGACGTGAACCGGCCGTTTTTTGGCAGGTACAGATCCTTGGTAGGAGATGCGGATCAGTTCATCCTCAAATCTCTTGCTGTCAATGTCGGTCCTTTCATAAACCCAGCCCCTGTCAAGGGCCCCCGTCCATACACCGGAACCTACCATTGCAGGGGCAAAGCGAGAACCTTCCTCATTGGTCCAGTCGACAATGGTAATAGGTCGCTCAGTCTCAATGTTGTTTTCATGCAGTGTGCGCAACACCTCCAAGGTACCCATAACACCCAAAATTCCATCGAACCTTCCCCCTTTTGGCTGAGAATCCATATGAGAACCGCTCATAACCGGCGAGAGGCTTCGATTTTTGCCCGGCCTGCTCCCGAAGATATTTCCCATATCATCGATGGTGATTTTCAGATCAAGCTCTTTTAGCCACATCACAAAAAGATCCCGTGCCTTTTTGTCCTCTTCTGAAAGGGCCATCCGTTGCACCCCACCACCCGGAGTTGCACCGAATTTCGCCATTTCTTCAAGGGAGCTCTGGAGCCGTTTTCCGTTAACTCTTAAGCTTGCAAGATTCATTTTAACAAGATCCTTTCACAGTCCTCTATTGATGTGAGCGCCCAGGGCTACCCAAAAAGATAGAAACGTATCTTGAATGATTTGGAGTAGCCGAATAGCCAAGGTTTTCAATACGTTGTG